>JBGCDC010000328.1:0-1968 GCA_045105055.1 Phycisphaeraceae bacterium
AGCAACGTGGTGTTCATGGGCATGGGTGAGCCGATGAGTAACTTTCCGCGCGTCGTGAAGGCGGCTAAGACGATGTCGGCTGACTGGGGCATGGGTATCTCGGGGCGGAAGATCACGATCAGCACGGTGGGTGTGCCCGGGCCGATGAAGCGGTTGGCGGATGAGAATCTGCCGTTTACGTTGGCGATCTCGCTGCACGCACCGAATGATGAAATCCGCAAGCAGATTATTCCGTGGGCCGAGCGCGTCACCGTAAAAGAGTTGATCGATGCGGGGCGGTACTACTTCGATCGGACGGGGCGCGAGATCACGCTGGAGTACATCTTGTTGTCGGGCGTAAACGATCAGCCGGAGCACGCGAAGGAGCTGGCGGTAGTCAGCAAACAGCTACGCAGCAACATCAACTTGATCCGGTACAACGAGGTCGCGGGGCTTCCCTTCATTCGGCCGTTGAACGACGACGTGTACCGCTTCCAAAAGATCTTGAAAGATGCGGGTCGTGTGGTTCACATCCGCGCAAGCCGGGGCCGGGATATCGCGGCGGCTTGCGGGCAGCTTCGGCATGAGCACAGTCAGTGCTGAGCCGGAAGCGGCTTGTGATGCGCATAAAAAATGCCGATGCCCGCTGCTTGTTTTCGATAGTGGCCTAGGAGGCCTAAGAAGTCGGTGTTAACAGGGGCTCGGCAAGGCTAGTATCGGATAGATTTCTGGTTTTGATAAGTCCTTCATCAAGATTTTTTGTTCATCTGCAAAGATAATTGTGATCGCGCACACAAAAACCCTCTCGCCAAGAGAGGGCTTTTGAATTTATACCGCAGTGCTCTGACCCGCGTGCTTCAAGGCTCAATCTACGGATGTAAATTCAGCCTGTTGAGTTCGCATCGTGGCGACTTTGAGCAAGAGTGTGCCTTGTGGGATCTGCGTTTTCGCGGTGAAGTTCATCTGCATCGACATATTCATTTTATTCGCGATGGATTGTTTATCCAAAGGTGTTAAGCCGGTGAGTGTGATCACGCCGCCGCTTTTTTCAAGCGTGAACCCAGACGCAGCGAGTGAAGGGATGCCCAAATTGGCCATCGTCACTTTAATGTTGAGCCGAGCGCACTGCTCGTTGTTGAATGCTTCGATGTCTTCGAACTTGATGTTGCTGGTGATATCTTTTTCATCGATCTTCAGAGCACCATCGCCAGCCATATCTTGAGCCATCAGTTGATGGTTGGCTTGCCAGGCATCCCCGACACTGCGCGGTGCAGTCAGTTTGAAAATTTTATCGTCCGCGATTTTTTCTTCGCCGTCTTCTACCACTAGCTCCGAGAGCATGCTCAAGACCTGAACCGTCTTCTCGTCGGTGATCTCTTCGCCGCCTTCGTAAACAAAAGCCATCCCGTCCTTGGTTTCAGTCACGATAACTCTTGGCCCAGCCTTTAGGCTCAACGCTTGGCCATCGATCTCGCCACTGAATTTTTCGATCTGTATTGCGACGCGTTTATTTTCTTTATTCTCGTGCAATTCGAGCACTTCGATCGTTGCGGTCATCGAAGCGTTGACTTCTTGCTTCTGGACATTGACCTCTTTTCCATTGAGGAATTGCGTCGAAGACTCGGCGTTTTTTACGCTGACAGTGAGTTTTGCTTTATCACCGACCGAGCGGGTTCGTTCCAAATTAAGTTGATAAAGTTCTTCTGCCTGCACTGTCCCGGCAGATATCAGTACGACAGCGGTCAGCATCAATAGCGTGAACTGTCGAAAAGTGGCTCTTGTCATTGTTGGCTTTCTTGGTTAAAGATTTCGTGAACCTAGCTTACCGTAGTGACGCGATCCGTCGCAAGGTCGATCGCTTATGATTCGGCAGTGCCAGCACCGCCCTCTCCCCAGCCCGATCCGATGGACCTTTACCGGCTTGCGGTGCAACACCCGATCGCGGAGGTCGCATTTGCTGAATACGCTTGGTCTCATTTCTATGGGGAT
>JBGCDC010000329.1:0-2271 GCA_045105055.1 Phycisphaeraceae bacterium
AGTCGAAGGAGATGGCGGAAGATGGCGCCTTCTTGTTGGGCTAGCTCGCGTGAGCTGATGAACTGGTGGAGGTCGCCATTGAAGTCATAGATCAACGGCCCGGCGGCCCAGACCGCACGGACAGGGTTGTGCCCGGTGCAATCGACCGAGCCATCGAAGAGCATCGCGAGCTTGTCGCCAAGGGGCGGCGGGTACATGCGTTCATGAGCGGGCAGGTCGTGTTGCGGGGGGGGATAGAGTTCTTCTTGCGTGACCAAACCACGCTGAATCAATTCAGGGTCCACGACCTCCATCGCTAAAGTTCCTGGAGGTAGACGATCGGGTTGCGGAACGCGGACCCGTCGCGCGACAGAGCCGGGCATTTCCAGCAGGCTTTCGAGGACTTGAAGCTGTTCGATTTCATCGGCTAGGCCTAGGTGCTCCAGCAGGAACGATCCATACAACGGATTGACCGCACGGAAGATCAATAGTTGATCGAGTTTGTCGGTGGTCGCGGCAGTGGTCGGTTCGTAATCGGCAAGGCGCATCGAACCCGACGAGGTATCGGCATTATTTTTCTCTGCGACTTGCTTGTTTTGCTCTTCAACTTTTTTAGTGGGCGGAGTTTCTTCAACGATGCCCGTACCAAGTGACAAACTTGCGAGCATATCCTGCGGGCTGGCTGGTGTTTCTTGTTCGTCGGATTGATCTGCGTCGGGCTTGCCTTGGTCTTGCTGCGTCGACGGCGGGGCAGGCGACAACACGATGTACCCGCCATCATGGAGCGTCACGAGCATCCGCTTCAATAATTTCTGCTGAGATTCAATCAGGTTCGGCGGCAACAGCCGCTTACTCACGGCATCTTTGAGCAGCGACAAATCATCGCCCGCATCTAACATGTATGAAACCAGCCGCCACGGCAGACGCCCCTTGCTTTCGAGCTTCCCCGGCGGGGCGTCGCGTAGTTTCTCCAACTGCGCTTCGGTCCAATAGGTGACGCCTTCACGTCGCCTTGGGCCTTTCTTTTCAAACTGCTTCCGCTTCTTCATGAGCTGCGGGTCTTTGGTATCTGCGGGGATTGATTCAATTTTTAATTTGTGCTTGGCGATCCGTACATCGTCTTCGTGCGCGATGGCAAAGACGTGTCCTTGCGTATCAAACTGAGGGCGACCGGCTCGACCAAACATCTGATGCGCACTGCTTGCGTCGATGAGTCGCTTACGATTCGGCGGCCCCTTTACCAGCGATGTAAGCACGGTCGATCGGGCGGGCAGGTTCATCCCCGCCGCGAGCGTTTCTGTGCAGACACAGATCGACAATAGCTTCTCTTGGAACAAATCTTCGACGAGCCTACGCCACTTGGGTAGCAGCCCCGCGTGGTGAACGCCGACGCCGCGCATTAGTAATCGCTTGAGCTTGTTGCCCGCGCCCTTGTTCATCTCGATCTCGTCAAGCCGAGCGGCGAGTTCGCTCTGTTGACCTTCGCGCAGCATGTCACGTCCGCGAAGTTGTTCCGCAACTTCCCAGCACTTTGCGCGGTCAAAGCAAAACACGAGTGCGGGAGTCTTGATCGTTTCATCGGTGCCTTGACACATCGACGCGAGATGGTCGGCGAGCAATTCATCACCGACCCAATGAAACTCAAGGGGGATCTTGCGGTCGTTGCTCTGTACGAGTGTGAGGTCTCGATCGTGCGAGGTACGCAGCCACGAGACAAACTCGTAGGCATTGCCGACGGTCGCGGAGAGAAGCATGAGCCGAACGTGCTTGGGCAGCATGCCGAGCGACAGTTCCCAAACGACGCCGCGTTCCGGATCATTGAACGAGTGGAACTCATCCATAACGACCGAGCCGACCTGATCGAAGCCGAATTCATCAGGGTGCAATAGGCGGTTGAAGAGGATCTCCGCGACGACGACGCGTACCGTCGCGTTCGGATTCACACTGCGGTTGCCGGTGACAAGGCCGACGCTTGATCGCGGATAGCCCCATCGCTCGGCCGAGTCGGCAAGCTCGTCGAACTTTTGCTCGGTCAGCGCGATCAGTGGCGTCGTGTAGTACATCGGCTTGCCGGTCTTGAGCGCCTCGTAGACAGCCGCCTCCGCGACGAGCGTCTTGCCTGTGCCTGTGGGTGCACAAAGCAGCACACCTTGTTCGCACTCGCCCCACGCCAAAAGCGCCTGCTCCTGCACCGGGTAGGGCTCGTAGGGCAACTGATCCAGATACTCCAGCAGCAACATCTCACGGTCAGGCATTGCAGCAGGGTACCAGCCGGGAGGAAAAAGTTTTCAA
>JBGCDC010000330.1:0-2811 GCA_045105055.1 Phycisphaeraceae bacterium
GGACTACCTGCCGCGCGGCAATAAGAACCTTGTCTTCGGCATCATCCTCAACCCGCCGGGCTACAACATCAAGACCGATGAAGAACTCGCCAAGATTGTGGAGTCCACCGTTCGCCCCTACTGGGAGGCGGAGACTTACGAGCAGGTTGCCGAGGCCGCGCCAACCATCAACCCGTTTAGCGGTCAGCCGATCGCGAACATCCCGCCGGTCGACAACTACTTTATCGTCTCGTTCAATGGCAGCATGTTCAACGGTGCGACTAGTGGTGACAAAGAAAACGTCGCGCCGCTTGGCTCTTTGTTGTCTGCGGCAACGATGAATAACGTACCCGGATCGTTTGGCTTTGCCGCGCAGCAATCTTTGTTTGGCCGAGGTGCTTCGGGGTCGCGTGCGATCGAGGTCGAGGTATCAGGCGATAGCATCGAAGAGGTTCGCACCGTTTCGTCAGAGCTGTTCTCTCGCTTTATGAAGATTTATGGTCCGCAGAACATCCAGCCGACGCCGGGCAATTTCGACCTGCCCGCGCGTGAGTTTCAGATCAAGATCGATCGCGTGAAGGCTGCTGACCTCGGTGTTGATGTCGCGGGCCTTGGCCGAGCGGTGAACGCGATGGTTGACGGCGTGATCGTCGGCGACTTCCGTGACGGCGGTAACTCCATCGACATCCTTGCTAAGAGTCAAGACGGGCTCACCTACACACCCGACGAATTGTTTGCGTTACCCCTGGCCTATCAGACGCCGGACGGCCGAGTCGGGACGATCCCGCTGTCCGCGATCGCGACGCAGACCCGTGCCGATTCGCCGCAGTCGATCCAACGCATCGAGGAGCGTCGCGCGGTGACGCTCGCGGTGAGCCCGCCGGATGATGTGCCGTTGGAACTCGCAGAGGCTGAGCTACGCAAGATCGAAGCGGAGCTCCAAGCGAGCGGCATGATCCCTAAGACAGTCGAAGTCACCTACGCGGGCTCGGCACTCAAACTCAACACCGTCAAAGACGCGATGCTCGGCAAGTGGACAGGCTTCAACTTTGAGTCGCTCTTTAGTTTGGCCACAAGCCGATTGTTCATCGCGCTGCTGGTGACGTTTTTGCTGATGGCCGCGCTGTTCGAGAGTTTCCTCTACCCGCTGGTCATTATGTTCAGCGTGCCGCTCGCAGCCGTCGGCGGGTTCATCGGCCTTGCGCTCGTGCGGATACAAAACCCCGATCAACAACTCGATACCCTCACGATGCTTGGCTTCATCATCCTTATAGGCGTGGTGGTCAACAACGCGATTCTGCTCGTCCACCAAGCGCTGAACTTTATGCGCGGCCTTGGTGAAGGCGAGGGCGACGACACGGGCAAGATGGCGCCACGCGAGGCGATCCGGGCATCCGTTCGCACCCGCATCCGCCCGATTTTTATGACGACCGCGACGAGTGTCGCTGGCATGTTGCCGCTAGTTTTGATGCCCGGATCGGGCTCGGAACTTTATCGGGGCCTGGGTAGTGTGGTTGTTGGGGGTTTGGTCGTGTCGACCCTGTTCACCTTGATCGTGGTGCCGCTGTTGTTTTCGCTGATGCTTGATTTTCGGCTCGGCCTATACAAGATGTTGGGGTATGAGGGCGAAGCCCAAGACCTGCTTGCGTAGTCATAGGTGAGCCTTGCGGGTTATATCGCGCCGGTTTGGCGCGGTCGTACCATGTTCAGGTCCGATCAGGTGAGGCGGTTGCACTTAAACCCGCGCGATTGGCCACAAGTGCAGCAACTGCACGCCCCCGCGTGTCGATAGGTTTCTTGTCAAGCGAATTTAGCGACAAGGAAACCGACATGCAGACCACGACCAAAACCACAACGAAGACGACCCAAACCCGCCGAACCTTTTGTGTTGAAGAGGCCAACCGTGCGTTGCCATTTGTGAATCGCGTCGTGACGGACATCGTTGATTTGCACGAGCAGATTGTTCTCTGCCGACGCACGATGGAGCGGATCGAGATGGGCCTGCACGGCGGCGAGCAGAGCGTCTACGAAGCCGAGTACCGTCGCAGCATGTCGCGTCTGCGTGACTTAGTTCGTGAGCTTGATCTGGTCGGCGTTGACCTGCTCGACTTTGAACGCGGACTGATCAGCTTCCCAACGATGCACGATGGCCGAGAGGCCGCGTTGTCGTGGCACCTAGGGGAAGAAGAAGTGATGTTCTGGCACGAGCCTGAGGCGGGCTTAGAAGCACGCGAGTCGATCACAACGCTTCGGCCGTGAGTTAACTGCAATTCGGGCAGGTGTATGCCGGGCTATAGCCAGGCTTCGAACATAAAGAATCTTCTAGGCCAAAGCCCGGCCTACCTCGTTTTTTACGGCAACGTCACACGCAGCCAGCGCCCCGGCGTTTGCGCTGCGAATGTCACCTTGCCCAAGGACGCGGGCAATAGCAGCGTTTGTCCGTGTTCAAACGGTGTGGTATCGCCGTCGTGTTGCTGCAAGGTCGCGCTGCCCTCTAAACTCATCCAGACCTCTGCCGACTTGAGTATCAGGTCCGTGACCACTGCTGCTTGGTTAGCCGAATATTCAGCGATGTTGAAGAAGTCACACGCCGCCTTTTCGGTCACGGTTACATCGTTGATGTTATGGCGGACAGGCTTTTGATCTTCGCTTGATTGATCAGTGAATTCGATGCATGCCATGGCCTGTTCGATATGCAGTTCGCGGTCGGTTCGGCCCCAGTCGTAGACGCGATAGGTTGTGTCGCTTGGCGTCTGCACCTCGGCGACGAGAACGCCCGCACCTAGCGCATGCAGCGTCCCACTTGGCAGGTAGTGGCAGTCGCCTTGCTTC
>JBGCDC010000331.1:0-11789 GCA_045105055.1 Phycisphaeraceae bacterium
AGTCGACTATGAAGGTATTCGGCGTCGGTACTTGATTCCGAGTAAATGCCTCGGCGACGAGGCGCTTGTCGCTGGCAATCTGGATCGCTTCTAGTGGCACGAAATATTCATGCTCAGTGTTTGGCTCGGGCAATGAGTCGCAGCCTAGGAGGTAGTTCTTCTTGCTAGGGGATTGGCGCACATCGAGATTGATTGAGATCGCTAGCTCTTGCGCTACTTTTTCAAAAGCCCATGCGTTCTGGCCCGTATTCAAGATGCATGCATCATGTCGCATCGTTATTTCCAGTAAAAAACCCCGCATTTAAGCGGGGCCGTTTATTAACTGAGATCAGTAAGCTGGCTTACGCAGCTTCGGAGCGCTTGGTGTTCAGCAGGGTGCTGAGTCGGCTCTTGTAGCGGGCCGCGGTGTTTTTGTGCATCGCAGGCGAAGCGGCGGTTTGATCGAGGATCTTGTAGATCTCTTTCAGCTTGGCTTCAGATTCCTCGACGCTTCCATGCTGGATCAGCTCGCGGTAGTCCTTGATGGCTTCGCGGTAGCTGCTGTTGCGCCAGCGGTTGATCGCTCGGCGTTTGCCGTTCTGACGGATACGTTTTTTGGCACTCAGTGAGTGGGCCATAGGTCTGCCTCTTGGCTGGGATCGTTGTTCAATGTGGAGGCCCCCGTTGGGGCGAGCCACGTATTATGCGCGATCTAGGGCGGGGGATCAAGTGGGGCGGGGTGTTGATTTGAGCGAGAGGCGATTATTGACCGAATTCGCCCGTCGCCAACCTTTTGCGCGTCGCTTAAGCATCGTATGGTTTGGCTCGCGGTAGGTGGGGGGCTGGCGAATATTGGTGCGTATTTTGTGAGTCTGTGCCGATCGATCTGCCCCGCCTAGCTTGACAAACCCCCGGTTTTTCTTACAGTTACCGATTCCCCTGCGGGCGTTGTGCACGCTGGGGGCTGAGGCAACGGTATGCGTTTACAGCGAACTCAAGCAGGCCATCGGGGTTTTACCCGGTGATGATGGTGAACCCTCACCATCTCGATTCGGCGTTATTTCGTCGGCATATCGGCCAGCGGCTCTCGGTCTACCTTCATCCGGAGGTGAGCCCGATGGCGTGATCGCTGCGGACCCATCCCGCAAGCTCGCTTGTACTTCGGCTGAAGTGCGAGACGACGGCAACCCCGTCACGAGCCCACGCCGACGCCACGAGCACAACCGCTCGTGGCTTTTCGTTTGGCCCCGTGCCAGTAGATAGAAACAACAAGACGCCGGTAGACCCGGCACGACAATACGGCAACTAAATAAACAGGACGACTGATATGAATGGTGTTGAAATGCTACGACTGCTCGACGGGATTGCGCGAGACCGCAACGTCGACAAGGAAATCCTTATCGCGGACCTCGAGCAGGCCCTCGTTTCCGCCGCGCGCAAGCACTTCAACGCTGTCGATACTGAAGACTTCACCTGTGAGATAGACCGCTTCAACGGCACGATTGGCATTTGGCGTGAAGACGAAGAAATCCCGCTCGAAGAACTCGGCCGAATCCCCGCACAAACCGCTAAGCAGGTCATGATCCAGCGCTTCCGTGAAGACGAACGCGCCGCGATCTTCGATGAGTACATCGATCGCGTTGGCGAGCTGACCACGGGTGTCGCACAGCGCTATGAAGGCGGCGCGCTAGTCGTACAGATCGGCAGAGCAGAAGGCTTTATGCCTCGCAGCGAACAGATCCCAGGCGAGCAGCACCAGCCCGGCGAGCGTGTGCGCTGTCTGATCCTCGATGTCCGTGACGCGGGTAATCAGGTGAAGATCGTGCTCAGCCGAGCGGACCCTGAGTTTATCCGTCGCTTGTTTGAGGTCGAGGTCCCCGAGGTCAATGAGCGGATCATCGAGATCAAGGCCATGGCCCGCGAGGCCGGTCACCGTACGAAGATCGCGGTGCAATCGATTGATCAGAAAGTCGATGCCGTTGGCGCTTGCGTCGGTGTGCGTGGCTCACGAATTAAGAACATCGTTGACGAGCTCGGCGGCGAGAAGATCGATATCGTTCGTTGGAACGAGTCCAGCCAAATCTTGATCCAGAACTCGCTGAAGCCTGCAGAGGTTGTCGAGATCTCGCTGTGCTTTGAGCTTGGCCGAGCAACAGTTGTGGTTAACGAAGATCAGCTCTCGCTGGCGATCGGCAAGAAGGGCCAGAACGTCCGCCTCGGTGCTCGCTTGACGAACTGGGATGTCGACATCCTGACGCCGCAAGAGTTCACCAAGTCGATGGACACGATGGTGCAGACGCTCACGTCGATGGACTTCATCGATGAGGCAATGACGGACAAGCTGGCCGCGCTCGGCGTGATCAGCGTGTTTGATGTTGAAGAGGTCGGCGCTGAGTACATCGCTGAGACTTTGGAGCTATCCGACGAACAGATCAAGGCGTTGCTTGAAGTCGTCTCCGCGCAGGCGAAGATCGTCCAAGAGCAGCAAGCGATCGAGAAAGAAGAGCAAGAGAAGCAGAAACGCCAAGCACAAGAGATGGCTGCGCAAGGCATCGACGACTTGCTTGGCGGTGGGGCGTTGGCCGACACAGGTGCCGACCCGCTGGGAGATTTGCTGGGTGGCGAGGCTCAAGAGCCGCGTGAGTATGGCGAGCCCGGCGAAGATCTCATCCCCGAGGCAGACATCGCCAACGAAGCGAAAGAAAACGGCGAGCCGGTCGACCCCGGCGTGCAAGCGGAAGAATCGGACGACGAGGATGGCAGCGAGTTTGTTGCCGAGCACACCGAGTCTGACGCGGGCACCGTGGGTGACCCGGAAGACAGCAAAAGCTAAGTGATAAAGATTGATTAGGACCCGCCGCCGTGAACGAAACGCACGGGGCAAGACAGATACCAGCTAGGAGCCGATTTTGGCGAAAACGTTACGCATCCATAACCTTGCTAAAGAGCTAGGCGTGCAGAGCAAAGTCATCGTCGCTAAGTGCGCCGACGAGGGAGTTCCCGATATCACCAACCACATGTCGGTGGTGAAGGTCGGCCTTGCGCATACGATCCGTCAGTGGTTTGCGCTGGACGAAGAAGACCACACGCAAGACACAGCGATCGAAACGACGCACAAGATCGACGTCAAGAAGGTGCGTAAGAAGGCTGCTAAAAAGAAGGCCACGCCAAAGGCGGCTGAACCTGAAACAGAGGCACCGGCAGAAGAGTCTGTTGAGGCCGAGAGCGCAACCAAGAAGAAGATAACCAAGAAGAAAACCAAATCCGCAGCGAAGAAGAAGCCCGCTGCTGAAGAGCCTGTGGAAGTCGTTGCTGAAGCCGAGGTCGAAGCGCCGGCTGAAGCGCCACCTGCCGAAGCGCCAGCTGAAGTTGCCGCTGAGACGAAGGAGCAGGCTAAGCCCGCAAAGGCCAGCCCGACTAAACCTGCCGGCCAACAGAACGTGCCGACCCGCCCGGACATCATTAAGCCAATGGGCGAGCAACTGACCACACCCAAGCAGGTCAAGCTGCGTGGCCCGAAAGTCATCCGCGTCGAGAAGCCCGAGCCCATCGCTCCGCCACGATCGCGTGGCCCTCGCCGTGATGCGCCGGCCAGCGGCGATGTGCCAGGCGTCACCCGTTCGCGCGGCCCGGCCCGTGGCGGCGGCGTTAAGCGTGGCCCAGGTACCGGCGGCGGTGAAGCCGACAGCGGACGTGGCAACAAGCGACGCTCGCTCAGCAACCGACGCGGTGGTCGTAACGACCCCTTACTTACTGGCCCGCAACAGATGTCCAAGGCCGACCTGGACGAGCTGGACGCAAAGGTCCGCGGCGCCTCCGGCTACGTCAAGCGTCGACGCCAGACCTTCAACAAGTCCGGTCACATCGGCTCCGCGGCGCAGTCCGCAGCCGTCACCGGTGGCAAGGTCGAAATCGAAGAGCCGATCACCATCAAGGCGCTCAGCTTCGCGACAGGTATTCGTGCCGCAGAAGTCGTCAAGTTCCTCTTCCAAAAAGGAATCATGGGCAACGTCAACTCGGCGATCGAAACCGAGCTGGCTGAAGAAATCTGCCTCGAGCGTGACATCGAGCTCGTCGTCAAAGAACACGAGACCGCTGCACAGCGCGTCGAGCAAGACTTTATGGAGCGTGACAAGATCGACGAGCAGCCACGCCCGCCGGTTGTCACCATCCTCGGTCACGTCGACCACGGTAAAACTTCGCTGCTCGACCGCATCCGCAAGGCCGACGTCGCCGCGCACGAAGACGGCGGTATTACTCAGCACGTCGGTGCTTACCGGATCACCATCAAGGGCAGCGACGAAGACAACAAGTCCGTCGTTTTTCTCGACACGCCTGGCCACGCTGCGTTTACCGCGATGCGTGCCCGCGGTGCAAAGATGACTGACATCGTCGTTCTCATCGTTGCGGCGGACGACGGCGTCATGCCTCAGACCGTCGAGTCAATCAACCACGCCAAGGCCGCTGGGGTCCCCGTGGTTGTCGCGGTCAACAAGTGTGACCTGCCCGGCTTCACTGATAATAAGATGCAAGAGATCTACGGCCAGCTCGCAGAGCACGGCCTAAACCCCACCGCGTGGGGCGGCGAGACCGAAGTGATCAAGACCTCTGCCGCGACCGGTGAAGGTGTTGAAGACCTCATCGAGATCCTCGACCTGCAAGCTCAAGTCCTCGAGCTTACCGCAGACTATGGCGGCCCGGCTCGCGGAACGCTTATCGAAGGTGAAATGCAGTCCGGCCGAGGCTCGGTCGCTCGCGTTCTCGTTCAAGACGGCACGATCAAGGTCGGCGACTTTATGGTCTCGGGCCGAGCGTATGGCCGCGTACGCGACATGACTAACGACCGTGGCGAATCGGTTAAAGAAGCCGGCCCGGCGACGCCTTTGGAAATCTCAGGCCTCGACCAGATCCCCGACGCCGGCGACAAGTTCTACGTCACCCAGACGCTTAAGCAAGCCGAAGGCGTCGCAAACCAGTTCCGCAACGACGAACGTGCTCAGGCTCAGGCCACCCGCACGAAAGTCACGATGGACAACTTCACCGAGACGATTAAGGCCGGCAAAGTCAACCACCTCAACGTCGTCATCAAGGCCGATGTTCAGGGCTCGGTCGAGACGCTCCGGACTTCGCTACAAGAGCTCGGCAACGACGAAGTCGCCGTCCGTGTCATCTTTTTGAATGACACGGCCGCCACCGAGAGCAACGTCCTGCTGGCTGACGCGTCCGACGCAGTCATCATCGCCTTCCACGTATCTGCGACCCCCGCGGTCCGCGACATCGCCGAGCAGCGACACGTTGAGCTGCGGCACTACCGTGTTATCTATGAAGTGATTGATGATGTGAAGCAGTCTTTGGAAGGTATGCTCACGCCAGATCAAAACGAGACAGAGATCGGTCGAGCAGAAGTGAAGCAGGTCTTCAAGATCGGCAAGCTCGGGAACATCGCTGGTTGTATGGTCTCCGAAGGTGCGATGAAGAAGGGCGAGAAGATTCGTGTCGTCCGCGACGGCACGATCGTCACGGAAGCTCGCAGCCTCGAAACGCTCCGCCGCGTCAAGGACGAGGCCAAGGAAGTCCGTGCCGGTACCGAGTGTGGTATCCGCATCGCGGGCTACGAAGACCTCAAGCCTGGCGACGAGCTGGTGTGCTACAAGATCACTGAAGTGAAGAGGACGCTGGACTAAGGTCGCAGGTCCTAGGTAACAGGTCGCAGGTGTAAGCAACAATCTCTGCCCACCTGCCCCTGATTTCCGCCCCCTGTTCCCATCACCTGCTACCAACCCTCCCCATGACCCATCGCATCGAACAAGTCGAATCGACACTCCGCAAAGCGCTTGCACAGGTACTGCAGCGCCGGATCTCCGACCCGCGCATCCGCGGGATGGTGTCGATTACGGAGATCGACCTCACGACGGATATGAAGCAGGCGAAGGTCTTGGTCTCCGTGCTGCCCGAGGAATACGCCAAGCGGACACTCGCCGGGCTCAAGGCCGCGAATCGTCATATTCACAGCGAGGTCAAAAAGCTCGTTGCGATTCGAATCGTGCCGCACCTGCGTTTCGAATTGGATGACTCGTTAAAGCAGGCCGACCAAGTTTTTCAAGCGATCGACGATGCCAAGGCTCGTGAAGCAAGCAATCAAGACTCATCAGAGGACGAAGCAGATAACGACGAGGCCTAAAACAAGCCTCAGCTTCAAGTCTCAACCCCAACACCCAACACCCAGGACCTAGAACGTTGGCAAAGACCGATACAAAGAAACAAGAAAAGGCGTTCGCCACCGTGCTCAAGAAGGCGCAATCCGCGTGGAGCGGCGAAGAGGCTGACGAACTCGAACCGATCGCTGAGCTGGTTTTCAGCTTCCTCATGTGGAACGCGACCGCGAAGCAGGCGGACACCGCCTTCGGCAAGATCATGGCACAAGTCGTCGATCTCAACGAGTTTCGCGTTTCGTTGACCAACGAGATTATCGAGATGATCGGCGTGCGATACCCGGACGCGAACACCCGCGTGATACGGATGCTTCAGTCGATGATGGAGATCTACGAGCGTGAGTACGACTACAAGATGGGCTCACTCCCCGCGCGTAACAAGCGTGAGCAGCGGGAATATCTAGACACGTTGCCGGGCATGACTCCGTTTGTTGCGGCGCGTGTTTCGCTGTTGTCGTTCGGTGCACACGCGATGCCTGTGGACGAGCGTTTGCTGACTTTGCTCGTCAAAGCAGGCGTCTTTGAAGAAGATACGACCCCTGCCGACGCGGAGAGCTGGTTGACGCGCCAGGTGAAGGCTGGCGACGCGATGGAGGCTTACCTCGCGCTGCAGGAGTGGGCCGACGGCCAACGTGTCACGCTACCGACCCCGCCCAAGGGCGAGGTGTTCAGAGCCGAGCCGATCGTGCCAGAGCCCGCGAAGACAACCAAGAAAGCTGCCGCGACTAAGAAGGTCGCTAAGAAGACGACAAAGAAAAAGACCGCAGCAGCCAAGACCACGACAACGAAGAAAAAAACCACCAAGAAACGCGTCGCCAAAAAGAAGTGATGCGCTAGACGCAACGTGAAGCGTAGCGGCCCGCCGCGATGCTCCGTACCAACGAGACGGACCATGCCTGAATCATCCGAGTTGAATCTAAAAATCGGCCTACCCAAAGGCTCACTCGAAACACCAACGATTGAGCTCTTTGACCGCGCGGGCTACAACATCGACGTCCGTAGCCGCTCGTACACCCCCGACATCGACGACCCCCAGATGAGCTGCGTCATGTTCCGCGCTCAAGAGATGGCCCGCTACGTTGAAGACGGCGTCATCGATATCGGCATCACCGGCCACGACTGGGTCGTCGAGAATAACGCCGACGTCCACGAAGTCTGTGAACTCGCTTACTCCCGTGCGACGGGGCGACCTGTGCGATGGGTCTTGGCCGTGCCCGAAGAGGGCGGGATCGACGATCCGAAACAGCTTGAAGGCAAGATCATCTCAACCGAGCTGATGAACACCACCCAGAGATACTTCAAAGATCAAGGCATCAACGTCCGCAAGGTCGAGTTCTCTTGGGGCGCAACCGAAGTGAAAGCCCGACTTGTCGATGCCATCGTCGATGTCACCGAGACCGGCTCGTCCCTCCGCGCGAACAACCTCAAGATCATCGCGACGCTGTTGACTTCGACCACGCGACTCATCGCGAACAAAGAAGCCTGGGCCGACCCAGTCAAGCGACAGAAAATCGAGGACCTTGCGCTCTTGCTGCAGGGCGCGATCTCGGCGCGGACGAAGGTCGGCTTGAAGATGAATGTCCCGCGTAGCGAGTTGGACACGGTCCTTGCGTTGTTGCAGGCCGAGCACTCGCCGACCATCAACGACCTTGCCGACAGCGACTGGGCCGCGGTCGAGGTGATCACTGACGAGAAGATCGAGCGTGAGCTGATTCCGAAGCTCAAACGGGCCGGTGCAACGGGCCTAGTCAGTTATCCGCTGAATAAAGTGATCCCGTAAGGCCTAAGCTGGGTACAGTAAGGTAGTCGATCTTACGGAGCCCGCGATGAGCCAAACAACGCTTAGCAATCAAATGAAACGCATGACGGTAGGCCTACTTGTTGGCTTAGTAGTCGTGCTGTGTACACGTGGCGTGATGGCGGACGAGGTGCGCGCGGGCGCGACGCCGCCTCCGCCGCAAGCGCTTGTTGATGCGGGGCTGTTGCCCGAGGCAGATGCCGAGCGATCCAAGCGTGCCGAGATGACGTGGGCGCAAGTCCAGACTGCCCTGAAGCCGACGCCTTGGCCTGCGGTTGAACCGAAGCAAGTCGCGGCACTCTCGGCCAAAGCCGCCGACTTGATCAAACAGGCCGAGTCGGCGATGGGTAAGGGTGAGGTCTTCGCCGCAGTGCAGCTGCTGCGGCAAGCGGAACAGGCCGACCCGCAGCATCCGAAGGTAATGCGTGCGTTGGGCTTGGCCTATGCCGAGAGCGGTAACCTCAAGCGTGCATCGTCGTACCTGTATCCGATCGCTGTGTCGCAGCGAGACGATGTGGAAGTCTTGCTCGTATTGGCCCGTCATGCTTCGCAGAGCGAGCCGCTTGAGCAGGTGTTCGCGTATTGCGATGCGTTAGACAACGCGAAGGCGCCGAGCCTATTCGCGGATGCTTATCGCAGCACGGCGCTGCACCGCTTGGGCTATACCGCCGCGGCAACGGATCGCCAAGCCAACACGGTAAAGGATATTGATGAGATTGATCTCGGTGCGTTAAAACAAGCGGGGGACGTACCTGCCGCGTTGCGTCGAGAGTTGAGCGTAATGAAGGCGATGCGGCCGCAGCTTCGCATTGAACTAGGGGATCTTTATCTACAGTCGCGTGATTACGATCGCGCTCTGAAGGCTTATGCTGATGTTGAGTTAGACGATCCTGCTGCGCGTCACTTGCTTGGCGCACGTCGGGTTTATCTGGCCGTGCTCACAGGTGATCAAGCTATTGCGATCGATCAGGTGATCGCGCTACTGGGGTCTGAGGATCCGACGGCCGACGATGCTGCGCTGGTTGATTACCTTGTCCAGCAAGGGGTTTCTGCTCAAGTTCTTGCGGCGCGTGTTTCTGATTTGCTTGCAAAGGCGGGCGTGAATCAGCCGAGGCTTTTTGCGCTGTCTCGCGTTGCGGAGAAGGATGCGGTGCTTAGTCAAATTGAGGCATGGCTCAGCAGCGGGCCTGTGAATGCCGAGCGGCTTCGGCGGGCGGTTTCGCTGGTAAGTTTTGATGATGACGTCCCCGCGGATGCGGAGCCCTTGGCGGATTTGCTCGTTCTCGTTGCCAACCGTATTGCGAAGACGCCGGATAAGGCGCTGCTCCAGGCGCGTGCTGCGGTTGGTGCGATCGATGCGCCGGTCACACTATTGCGAGCGATTCAGAGTGACAAATTTGCGGTCGCTTCTCTCGATATGCAAGAGCTTGTCTCCGCGGTCGTCTATCAGGCGACCGGCCGAAAGCGTGATGCCTTAGATGCATACCGGCTCGTGCTGAAAGCTCGCGATGATCAATTGGTTGAGCCTGCGGTGCTGCCGACCGTCCGATTACAACTTGCTTTGGGCTTGGGGCACGAGGCGCATGCGCTGTTGGGTGATCCTGATATCAATGCTCCTTGGCCGATGTTTGAGTTGTCGCTTCGAGCAATGTCGGCGGCGGGGAAGTCTCGCGACGCGCTAGGCGTGATTGATCTTTACATCAAAAATCAAGGCAAACAGCTGAAGTCAGACGTGCTGCGCATCGAACTCATCGCCGAGATGGGGCAGCCTCAGGAAGCATGCAATTTACTGCTTCGGCTGATCAGTACCAATCCAAACGAGGAGTCGCTGTATCACCTCGGCATTGATTTGTCTTACAACTACCGCGCTTCGTTTAATCGCATGACAGACGCGGAACGGATGCGGCGGGCCTTCTTAACTCGGCTGATTTCTAACCTGCCCGAGTCATCCCTCGCACGGATCGGAATGGCGCAAAATATCCGCAGCAACCCTGCACGCCTCGATGAAGCCAAGGCGTTGTTACTGGGGGTGTTGGAGGATGAGCCAACCAATGCGGTGGCGTTGTCGCTGATGGTGGACATGTACGACGAGGCGGGCGAAGACGACGCATCGTCGGCAATGCATGAGCGTTACGCCCAGTCGATCAGTATAGGAATGCCGAGGGTGCTTTTGATCGCGGACCACGCGGTATCGACCGGGAAGATGGCACGGGCCAAGCAGGTGATTGACGATGCGCTTGAGCTTGATGGAGAGGGCGTGTTGCCCGGCCCGGCGATGACGGGTGATCAGGCGTCCTTGCTCTTGCGACACCTCGAAGCGGCGGACCCGAATCACGACAACGACAAGCTGTACCTCGTGATGGTTCGACGGTTCCCCGATCACGCGGGGTTGAACAACGCGTTGGGCTATCGCTGGGCGGTCGAGAATAAAAACCTGCGGCAAGCCGCGGCGATGATCCAACGAGCGCTGCAGCAGGAGCCGACCAATCACTCGCTGCTCGATTCGTTGGCGTGGGTACAGTACAAGCTCGGCGATTTTGAGACGGCCTTCAACAGCCAGAGCCGGGCGCTGATGGTGCTCGAAGCGCAGCTCGCGCGGTTCCACGGCCTTGATCGCGAAATGGGTGCCACGATCGCCATCCTCAACGACCACATGGGCGACATCCTTTACAAGCTCGAGGATCCGAACAAGGCGCTTAAGCATTGGCGCGAGGCGATGAAGCACGAATACACCGAAGAGGAAATGCTCTTTGACCCCGAGTTGCGCACCCTAGAAGCGAGGCTCAAGGCCAAGGTGGAGGCATTGGCGGCCGAGCGTCCCGTGCCCGTCGCAAAGGTCCCAGGGCCTGAGTCGTATGGCCCAGAAGGTCATCCGGCGGACATTAAGCCCGAGGATCAGGGAAAGAATGACTAAAAGCGGGTGTTAGGCGTGAAAATGACCCCTGAAGCAGGGGGTCTTGGCTTGACAGAAACGCGGCCGACGGTACACTACCCGGTTCGCCCCCAGCCCAGGCCTAGCCTGATCCAGGGGCGTGACATTGCAATTTTGTTGCCCGCATTGCCGGTAAAGACATCGGTTCAGCCATCTGTCCGATGACCCATCGGCCTGATAACGGGCCCAACGCGAACAAACGCACTTAGAGCCTTGCTATGAGACAAACCACGCTCGCCAGAAACGAAGAACTCACCCAAGAATGGGTACACGCCGACGCGACCGATCAGGTCCTCGGACGACTGTCCACCGAGATCGCCATGATCCTTATGGGCAAGACCAAGCCGACTTACACCCCGCACGTTGACGTCGGCGACTTTGTCGTTGTCACCAACGCCGAGAAGATCGTCGTCACCGGCAAGAAGCTGGATCAAAAGATCCACCAGACCTACTCCGGTCACCCATCGGGCCGAAAGGTCAAGACCTTCCGTGAAGTCATGGTCAAGCACCCCGAGCGACTGATCGAAGAATCGGTCCGCCGTATGCTTCCAAAGAACAAGCTGGGCACGAAGATGCTGAGCAAGCTCAAGGTCTACGCCGGCCCTGACCACCCACATACCGCACAAAACCCCAAGCCTCTCGCATCGCAGAGCGCCTGATCCCCAATCACACAACACTGATCCCAGAAGACTGGTTTAAGCATGACCGAGACTGAAACCGACCAAACCACCGACGCAGTTGAAACCACCGACGCTGTCGAGACGATCGACACCTCCAGCTTGACCGCTGTTGAGGACGCGCCCGTCGAGCAGGTCCGCCCACTGGCTGAGCCCGCTAAGCCCGACGCAGGCGGCTTCATCTGGGGTAC
>JBGCDC010000332.1:0-3846 GCA_045105055.1 Phycisphaeraceae bacterium
AGGATCAACTCGCCAATCCCGCATCGCGGCCCCGAGCCGAGGTGGCGGATGTCGTTGGCGATCTTGGAGAGGGAGACGGCGATGGTTTTCAATTGAGCGTGCGCATCGACAAACGAATCCTTTGTGGCCTGTGCTTCAACGTGATCGATCGCTTCATGGAAATCTACACCAAGCTTTTTCTGAAGCGCAACAGCAACACTTTTAGCGAACTGCGGATGGGTATTGATTCCTGTCCCAACGGCTGTGCCACCAATGGGCAACCCCTCCATTGATTTGCCTGCATCAATCGCTCTATCCACACCAGCCAAAGCTTGCGTTGCGAACCCTTGAAAAACTTGTCCAAATCGAATCGGGGTTGCATCCATCAAGTGAGTACGACCGATTTTGACAACCGTATCCCATTTATCCGATTTCGCTTTCAACGCTTTATGAAGTGATTCAAGAGCTGGTTGAAGTATTTGGTCAAACTGAACCGCACCCGCAATATGCATTGCCGTCGGGAACGTGTCGTTGCTGGACTGGCCCATGTTGACGTGGTCGTTGGGGTGGACCTTGGTGGGGGTGTCACTGCCCGTTGAAGCGGGCGTGCCGGCGGCGAGTTTTTGATTGGCGCGGGTGGCGATGACCTCGTTGGCGTTCATGTTGGTGCTGGTGCCCGAGCCCGTTTGGTAGACATCGACGGGGAAGTGGGCATCATGCTTGCCTTGGGCGACTTCATCGGCGGCGGCGATAATTGCCTCAGCCAATTCCGGGGAGAGCTTGCCGAGGTCGAGGTTGGCTTGGGCGCAGGCGGCCTTGAGGTGGCCGAAGGCATGGATCACGGCCGGGGGCAGCGGGCGGTTGGCGATGGGGAAGTTAGCGACGGCCCGGGCGGTGCTCGCACCGTAGAGCGCGTCGGCGGGGACGGGCATCTCGCCCATAGAGTCTTTTTCGATTCGGGTCTTTGCGGGAGTAGCTGACATCTCGTGGTCCTTGTTTGAAGGTGGGACCGCGAGTTTAGCGTCATGCGCTGGATTTGTGTGAGAGGGGTTGGCGGGGGGACTTAAGTCCCCCCGCCTGAGCTAGACTTACTTAGGCGGCGTCGTTCTTTTCGACACCCTTGAACGCGGCCTGCTGGGCCTTTGCTTTGACATCGTTGAGCTGGCTTTCGAGTCGGCTGACCGTAAGCTCGACCATACTCTGAGCACCATCGCGCATCTCGCCGATGCGGCGACGCATGGTTTGCTCGGCTTGGTTGATGACTTCGATGGTTTGCGGCTCGATCTCGCTGGCCTGGGCCTTGACCTGCCGGGTAACGACCTCGATCATCGCGCGGGACGAGTCGCGGAGTTCGGTGATGTTGGACCGCAGGGTCTGTTCAGCTGTCTTGAGTGCCTCGGCAGAGATGTTCTCAAACGCGTCGAGTTTCTCGTCAAGGTCGGCTTGGGCGTCAGCGGCGGTCGCTCTTGCGGATTCGGACAGTGCGGCGATCGATTGAGCGACCGATCGGCCGGACTCTTCAGCCAGGTCGACGATCTGCATCACGCGTGCGGAGGCGTCTTGCTCGACACGGCCCATACGCTCGTCGATCGCGAGTACGGAATCATCCACGCTCTGCACGGCGTTGGCGATACGCTGCGTGATGCCGGCTTCGAACTTGGCGAGGCGTTCTTGAGCTTTAGCGATCGCGTTGCCCGCGATGTCAACGGCTTCGTCACCCTGCTTACGGGCTTCCTTTTCGAACTCTTGCAGACGCTGTTGCGAGCGATCGATGCTGTGATCGATGCCTTGGTCGATGAGGCGGATCTGCTCGACGGAGCTGGACTCGTATTCTTCGATCTTTTTATCAGCGATGCGTAAGGCCGACTCAACCGCGGCGGTAGCCTTGCGGTGGATGCCGTCGGATGCGCCTTCGACGATGTCTTGGGCGTGCGAGATGCGCTGGTCGGCGAGTTCGGTTAGACGTTTGAGTTCCTCATCGAGGCGGAGCTTCATCTGCTCACGGTCGATGCTGCAGTCGGCTTCGATCGTTTGGACCGAGCTCTGGAATTGAGTCACGGCTTGGACGCGGGCTTCGTTGAGCTTCGCGATGAGGCCATCGACATAGCCGCCGGCGTGTTCGTCTGCTTCTGCGAGGTAATCATCCAACGAATTAGCCACACGCTGACGAATCCGCTCGCCGGCCTGCTCAACAGCTTTTTCATCGAGGCCCGCGATGAGATCATCGGCCTGCTTAACAAGCACAGCACGAGCCTTTTCGACTTGCTCGGCCACCATCAATTCCACTTTATTTGGAAACGAATTAGCTAGGTCGTCAGCTTTACGCTGGGCATCCGCGATACGTGACTCGATTAGCTTGGGAAGCGTCTCCGATATCTCATCGACCTTACGGTTGACTTCTTCAGAAACCGCATCGATACGACTTGGAAGCGATTGAGCTAAACCATCGGCTTTGGATTGCGACTCAGCGACAAGTGATTCGATTCTTTGTGGCAGCGACTCGGCGAGCTCGTCCGCTCTGCCCTGAGCCTGCGCAACGATCGCGTCGAAGCGTTGAGTCAGCGGGCTGAGGGCTTCTTCGACATCGACATCGAGTTCCGCGATCTTGGCTTGGATCGCTTGCTCGATAACCTTGCTCTGAGCGAGCAGGTGCTTGTCGACTTCTTCTTTGACAGGCTTCGCAAGATCGCTGGCCTGTTCCTTAGCGGAGCGAAGTGCTGCGAGTAGGTGCTGGTCGACCGCGTCGCCGGCCTGCTTGTGCATCTGCTGCATCCGAGCGATGCGCTTATCGATCTGCTCGTCCATCTCGGTGAGCTGTTCGATGCGCTTGGCGATCGGGCCTTCGTATTCGGACAAGTGCTGACGGATATCCTCGACGACTCGGCCGGCGGACATCTTGACGTGCTGCTTGGCGGCGTCGACGTGGGCTTTGAAGTGCTGAGCCTGTTCGACCTGCGTCACGAAGGCGCGGGTCGTGTCGGTGATCGTGTGGCGAAGTGACTCGAGGTACTGCGATCGGCTCTCGATGTCTTCTTGAACTTGGTCTAGCGAATCGAGCTTGTCAGAGACTTTCTGTTCGAGCTGTTCGATCTGCTGAGAGAGCGCAACGAAACGCGCATCGGGCGTCATGCTGGTCTCTGTGCGACTGGGCTGGCCGATCGGCAACTCCGCAGAGTGTTTAACGAGTCTTGCAAGCTTCAGCCGTTCATCACGCGCACGATCTGCGGCGGTGCGCAACTCATCGAGCAACGCTTGGCTATTGGCTTGTGGTGAATTCAGCTGGGAGTTGCCAGGGTTGGACTGGGACACGGGCACGCCCTCCGCGGTTCGGGCAAAATAGAGAGATGGCCCCGCCTCTGACATAGCACGGGTACCAGTCGTGCTTATCGGCCTGCTCGACAGACCGGGTATAAAACAGACAAGCCCGCCGCATTATCGGTCTATCGCGGGCTAGCCTGACTTAGATTCAGTCGCCGACTGAACAACAGACACACCTGATTAGGGCCCACTATGAGCTTCTTTGACATCGCTGGCGTCCTCGTTGGTCTAGCGGCACTGTTCGCGCTAATCAACCACAAAGTGCTGAAGCTGCCTACGACGGTGGGCCTAATGTTGCTCGCACTGCTCCATGCAGTCGCCCTGCTAGGCATCGGCCAGGTGTTCCCGGGCGTGCTGACCTCGGCCGAGACGCTCATGGGCTCGATCGACTTTGACCAGACACTCATGCAGGGCATGCTCGGCTACCTGCTCTTCGCTGGGGCGCTGCACGTCAACCTCAACGACCTCAAAAAACAAACCGCCGTCATCGCGATCCTCGCCACGCTCGGCGTCCTCGCCACGACCTTCATCGTCGGCGGGCTCACCTAC
>JBGCDC010000333.1:0-12426 GCA_045105055.1 Phycisphaeraceae bacterium
ATCTCGATACCGATGAAAACGATTTGTTGCCTGCAATCGCCCGCATCGGGATCCCAGTTCTTCTCGACCCACGCGCGGGCCTCGGGGTCTTCGGGCAGACGGTCTTTGCCAAGTGCCGCGTACCAGTAGCCGGCGGGGTCGATCTGTAGCGACGTGCCAGCTTGTGACCAGACCATGCAGAACTCTGGCCGCGACGCCAACCAGAGATACCCTTTGGACCGGACGATGCCGGGCTGTAATTCATCCCATATGGCTAGGAGTCGCGTGGGGTGGAAAGGCCTACGACGGAGATAGACAAAGCTGCTGATGCCGTATTCTTCGGTTTCGGGCGTGTGTTCGCCCATGAGTTCGCGGTACCAGCCAGGCATCTGCGCCGCGACTTCGGGGTCGTAGAGCCCGGTGTTGAGGACTTGGTCCATGTCCACTTTGCCACGCGTTGTTCTGATCATTTTCGCGGTCGGATTGAGCCGATAGATGATCTTTTCCAATCGCCCCAGCGCCAGTTCATCGACGAGGTCGCACTTGTTGATCACGATGACATTTGCGAACTCGGCCTGATCGATGAGCAGGTCAACGATCGTGCGTTCATCCGTTTCATCAGCGCCAGCCTCGCGTTCGGCAAGCCGATCTCCAGACTCGACATCGTGTAAGAACCGCGACGCATCAATAACGGTCAGCATCGTATCGATGCGCGAGCAATCGCTAAGCGACTTGTCGTCCTCATCACGGAACGCGAAAGTCGTGGCAACGGGCATCGGCTCGGAGATCCCCGTGGCCTCGATCAGCAGGTAATCGAATCGGCCCTCTGAGGCCAAGCGATTGACTTCGATCATGAGGTCCTCGCGGAGCGTGCAGCAGATGCAGCCGTTGCTCATCTCCACTAGCTTCTCTTCAGATCGAGACAGGCCCGCCCCGCCATCACGTACCAACCCCGAGTCAATATTGATCTCAGACATGTCATTGACGATCACCGCGACCTTGAGCCCTTCGCGGTTGTGCAGGACATGATTAAGCAGCGTCGTCTTACCCGCGCCGAGAAAACCTGAGAGGACCGTGACGGGGAGGGACGGTTTTTCTTTCTTCTTGAAGAGCTGCATAAAAAATTCAATGGTGGGGTTAGTGACGGATGCAAGAACTCAGGCGTACGCCGGCAGTCCGAAGGCCGAGGCTTCGGTACTAAAAGATGAGTGTCATGCACCGACTTTATGATAATGATAAATCAATGTCAATATCGACATCTCGAAAAAATATCACTTTACGTTTGATGCTTCAGCTTGAGCCTATTGAAACCATCCCGGACGCAGACCCCGTCGGCCTTACCTGTTGCGGGTGGTAGGGGCAGGCGGCTTGGGGATGCCCCGGAACGCGTTGTGTAGGTTGGATCGACGCCAGTTGGTGCCGAGGCATCGCGGACGCGGGCGCTGCCACGCGATTAGAACTTGATACACAGCAATTGCAGAAAAAACGACGGGTGGGTTGATGCGTTGGGGTGCGGTGCTTGCGCGGCGTTGGGTTGGGGTGATGGTGTTGAGTTTTGTGCGCGCGGGGAGAGGGGGCGGGATGTTATTGAGGGTAGGTTTTTTTGAGGGAGTTGGCGGGCACGCCGACAGTGAGCTACAGCGAAGTGTCTGGTACTGGGCGGGTGCGCGGCGTTGTTGTGGCTCGATTCCACGGCGTTGTTGCTCGTTTTACTCGCAGCAATGCCATGAGCTTGGACGAAGCAAATTGCGCGCGGGGAGGTGCTCGCCGATTGTGCGTGAGGGGGTTTGGGGGCGTGAAGAAAAGCGTAACCCTCGAAAGTGCGGTCGCGGGATCACTCGAAGATGGGGTCGGGATCGTCTTGGACTTTGATCTTTAGGCCCAGGTGCTCTGCACCGGCTCGGGTGAGTTGTCGGCCTTTGCGGGTTCTTGCGAGGAAGCCGATTTGGAGGAGGAAGGGTTCGACGGCTTGTTCGAGGGTGCCCGCGTCGTCGCCTAGGGTTGCGGCGACGGCTTCTAGGCCGACGGGTCCGCCTTCGTAGACCTCGGCGATGCATCGGAGGTATTTACGATCGAGTTCGTCTAGGCCGAGGCGATCGACGCCTTCGAGCTTGAGGGCTTCATCGACGACGGTGGTGTTCAGCGTGTTGTTGTGGCGGACCTGTGCGAAGTCGCGAACGCGGCGGAGCAGGCGGTTGGCGATGCGGGGCGTGCCTCGGGCTCTGGAGGCGATGGAACCTAGGGCGCTTGATCCCACGTCTGATCCCACGGCATCGCTGCGCGACGCCATGGGCTTGTTGGGGACATCCATTTCTAAGAGGCCCGCGCTGCGGGTGAGGATGCTGAGGAGATCGGCTTCGCTGTAGAACTCGAGGTTGTGCGATAGGCCGAAGCGCGATCGCATGGGGCTTGAGATCAGGCCTGCACGGGTGGTTGCACCGATGAGGGTGAAGGGTTGGACGGGGAGCGTGATGGTTTTGGCGTGCATGCCGGAGTCGATCTGCACATCGATTTTGTAGTCTTCCATCGCGGAGTAGAGGTATTCCTCGAGGGCGATGGGCAGGCGGTGGACCTCGTCGATGAAGAGGACATCGCGGGGCTGGAGCTTGGTGAGGATGCCGACGAGGTCGCCTGGCTTAGTGAGGGCTGGGCCCGCGGTGACGGTGAGGTGTGTGCCCATCTCGTTGGCGATGATGTGTGCGAGGGTTGTTTTGCCTAGGCCCGGTGGGCCATGGAGGAGGACGTGTTCCATGGCTTCGCCGCGCTGGCGGGAGGCTTCGAGGGTGATGGATAGCTTTTGAGTGAGCGCGGGTTGGCCGACGTACTCGGCGAGGGTCTTGGGGCGGAGCGCGTAGTTAAACTGCTCGTCCTGGGGCGAGGATGCGTCGGCGGTGATGATGCGTTCGGTGGCCACGGAGATAGCTTAGCGAGTCCGAGCGAGCGGGCGGGGTGTAGATGATTTGTATCAGGGGTTCTTGGCGTGAGCGGCGATGTGCCTTGCACCTCGTGTTGGCGTGATCGTTATCTTTTCCCCGGCTTCGCACTTTTCTTTGACCGTTTTTGCAACCCGTGGAAATAGATTGGCTTCATAATCGTCTTTACTCTCCTGGGGGTTGCGAATCGCCGTCGCTTGGCCGCGTGAGCACCCTGTCGGACGACCCAGGTCAGCTTTTTTAAAAACGCCTTTGGTCGGCCCAAAAAGATAGGTCAGAACACCATGACGACTCAAACCCCAACCGCACCCACCAGCCCACGTGTCCAACGTGTCCTAGCTCGGCTCCGCCGAAAGCAGCTCGACCTCGCGATGTCGGGGAAGGTCTCCGACTCGGCCAAGTACGCCCAGCGTGCATGGAAGGTCCGTCTATTTGGCCGAAAGGTCGCGTAATAGACCCCGGCAGGCCCCGACTAGTTCTCAGCTAGCCCTCAGCAACGCCCCATAAGCCGACGAAATCCGTTCAGCGCGAACCGATCAGGCCGCTTGGACGTGCTACAATTCCTCGTCCCCCAGTCTTTCTGTCTGGCCCGCTGGAGTTGTTCATGTCGACCGCTACGCCTCACTCACACGATCACGATCATTCACACGACCATAGTCACGGCCCGGATGCCGACTGCTGTGACGTCGGCGGCATGGCCAAGCTAGGCCAGTCAGCCGGCGAGCAGAAGCTCGACTTCCAGATTATCGCGGTGCTGCTCGGTGTCACCGTCCTGATCGCGTCGTTCATCTCGATGCTGATCTACCCATGGGGCACCGGGCCCGACGGTCACACCGGCGACATCGTCAGCACCGTGCCGACGCAGTCCGCCATCCTCGCCGCGATCGCGTCGATCCTGCTCGGCGGGCCGATCGTTTGGGGTGCCGCTAAGGGACTCATCACCGGCAAGTGCTCGCACGACCACGGCCCGGGGCATGAACATGACCACGTCGCTGGCGGGTCGCACATGGAAGAATTGGTCGCGATCGCCATCATCGCGGCCTTCGCTGAAGGCATGTACGTCGAGTGTGCGGTTGTCGCGTTCTTCATGTTGATCGCATCACTGATCGAACACCGCACCGCTGCGGGTGCGCTGAAGACGATTGAGTCGCTGATCCGCATCACGCCGACCAAGGCCGTGCTCATCAGCGAAGCAGGCGAGCAAACCGAAGTCGCCGCTGCCGACCTTAAGCCCGGCGACCGCGTCCTCGTCCTGCCCGGCGACAACATCCCCGGCGACGGCAAAGTCGTCGAAGGCAGCTCCACCGTCGACCAAGCCAACATCACCGGCGAATCCGTCCCCGTCGATAAGGCGCCCGGGGACGAGGCCTTTGCAGGCACCATCAACGAGACCGGCCGACTGGTCATCGAGATCTCCCGAGCGGGTGAAGACTCCACGCTCGGCAAGGTGCAGTCGCTCATCCTCCAAGCCGCACAAACCAAGCCCGCTGTCGTCCGCGAGCTGAGCAAGTACGCGTCGTACTACACGCCCGTCGTGCTGATCCTTGCGTTTATCATCTTCGTGTTTACCAAGGACTTGCGTAACTCGATCTCGCTGCTGCTGATCGCTTGCCCGTGTGCGCTGATCCTTTGTGGGCCGACCGCGATCGTCGCGTCGCTATCCGCTTCAGCTCGCCTGGGTGTCCTCGTGAAATCGGTCAGCGACCTTGAAGTCGTCCGGCGGGTGACCGCGATCGTCTTCGATAAGACCGGCACACTCACCACCGGCGACCTCAGCGTCACACGCATGAAACCCGTCGATGGCATTGAAGGTGCGGAACTACTCCGCCTCTGTGTCTCGGCCGAGATCAACTCGCGACACCCTGTCGCTCGTGCGGTTGTTGATGTTGCTGAGCGTGCGAAGCTCCAACCTGCCACGACGGTTGGCTTTGAAGAAGTGTCGGGCCGAGGCGTGAAAGCCACGCTCGAAGACGGCAGCTCGGTCTACGTCGGTCGCGAAGCGTTCCTCGTAGACAACGGCATCGATGTCTCCGAACTCGATACAAGCGAGACCGAAGGCTTAAGCCTGCTGTTCGTCGCGCACAACATGCGAGCCATCGGCTGGCTTGGCTTGGCCGACCAACCGCGCGCTGGCGCGGCAGAAGCACTGCGTGAACTCGACGAAGCAGGCGTCAAGCGTCGCGTCATGATCACCGGCGACCGCTGGTCACCCGCCCGCCGTGTCGCAGAAGCACTGGGCATCACGGACTTCACCGCAGAAGCACTGCCCGGCGACAAGCTCGAACTCGTCGAACAACTCAAAGCAGAAGGCCACACCGTCGCGGTCGTCGGCGACGGCGTCAATGACGGCCCCGCACTGGCAGCAGGCGACGTGTCTCTGGCCATGGGTGCCGCAGGCTCGGACGTCGCGATCAACTCCGCGTCCATCGCCCTGATGAACAACAACCTCAACCGCATCCCGTTCATGGTCGGCCTGTCGCAAAAAACCGTCACCGTGATCCGTCAGAACCTCGCTGGCACGATGATCTACATCCTCGCGATGATCGCCCTGCTCCTCGCGGGCTGGATGGTCCCTTGGGTCGCTGCGGTCGGCCACGGCATCAGCTCGATCGTCGTCATCTTCAACTCAGCACGACTGGTCCGCGAAGGTGAAGACCTGCACACCCCCGACACCACCGAGCACACCGGCCGACGCGCCCGCAAGCTCGAACACGTCGCCGCCGCACCTGCTACCGGAACCGCGCCCGCGACGGCATGATTGCGAGATGGTAATCGCCTCTGGCTTGAAAACAGATAGGGTGGCCGGGGTCGAGTCCGCGAGCCCCCGGAACGAATTGAAGAAGGCATTTTAAGAGCAGTTTGTTCCGACGGGTCGCCCAGGCTCCACCCCAGCCACCCGACGAGGCTGCCGGAACACTCGCGTAAAACTACAGATCAACGTCGCAGACCCCTGTAAGCCGATACACTAATTATCGGCCCTAGCCCCTGCGAAAAACGATCCATGCAACTAAGCAAACCCACCACCGCCGCCCTGCTCGCTGTCGGGCTGACCCTTGTCGGCTGTGAGAGCACTTGGCTTTCATCACGCAGCGATCGGCCCAGCCCCGTCGTTCAACCCGACGACTTCATCGGCCAGCCACAAGCTCAAGAGCGAAGCGAAGCCGACGAAACCCCGCAGGTCGCTACGCAAGAGCCAGACATCGCCACCAGCGAGACCACCGAGCCAATCAATAGCCCGCGCAGCGAACAGGCCCTGCCCGTTGACGCAATGGTCGGGCACATCAATGGCGAGGCCGTCTACGCCGACCAGGTCTTCGACGTCAACCTCGTCGCCCAGCTCGAGTCCTTCGGCCGACGCTTCGATCGCGACGCCTTCCGCGATGCCGCTGGGGGCGTGATCCAAGACCGCCTCCAAGGCATCATCATCAACAAGCTGATCCTGGGCGAAGCCGAGCGCAACCTCCAAGCCAACCAACGCCGAGGCATCGAAGGCCGAATCCAATCCGAGCGAGAAGAACTCCTCCGCTTCTATGGCCAAGGCTCCCTCGCCAAAGCCAAAGCCGAGTTCCTCAAAGCTAGCGGTAAAGAACTCGCCCAACACCTCGCTGACTTCCGTGAAGAGCTCGTCATCGGCAGCTACATCCGCTCGAAGGTCATGCCTAAGATCGTCGTTAACCAACGCGACGTCGAACGCTACTACGCGGACAACATCGACAAGTACCAGCAGCCCGATACGCGCGTCGTCCGGCTGATCCGTGCGGTCGATGAGGCCGCTGCCCAACAAATCAACGACCGCTTAGCCAAGGGCCAAGGCTTCGATAAACTCGCCGCCGACCCCGCACTGAATCAATACAACCCTGCTAACGCGGGCGTCTTCAACAGCGGTAACCCGATCCCAGGCGATCAAGTCATCGGCCTAAAACCGGTCAACGAAGCGCTCATCAAACTGGAAGGTGGCAAGCACGCGGGGCCGATCATCGTCGGCGAAGCGACGTTCTTCGTGCAGGTCGTCGAGCGAACACCCGGCGTCAAGATCACCCTTGCCGAAGCACAAATCAAGATCGAACAAATCCTTCGCTCGACCCAATTCGAGAAGCACGCCCTCCGCTTCCGCATGGAGCTACTCAAGCGAGGCAGCTACTCGAACCCCGCAGAGATGGGCAAAAAGCTGCTCGAAATCGCCTTCGCCAGGTACGATCAGTAGTCATGCGTTGGCTAGAGCCATTGCGCCGCCTAATCGGCAAGGACCTACCCCCCGGCGAGCAAGGCGAACGGCTCGCCGAGAGGTATCTAAAAAAACAAGGCTATAAATGCATCGCGCGCAACCTGCGCAGCAGACTCGGCGAGATCGATCTGCTCATGCTCGGACCCGACGGCAAAACACTCGTCTTCGTCGAAGTTAAAACCGCTAAAGCGAATCGGAAATCAACCGTCCCGCCCGAGCACCGTGTCGGCCCGCGCAAGCAACGTAAGATCGCGGCGCTCGCAGCACAACTCATCGCCAAGCACAAGCTCACCGGCAGACCCATCCGCTTCGACGTCATCGGCGTTGACCTGCACGATGATCGGCCAGCCGATGTGCGGCATTATGTCGGCGCGTTTGATTCGCCATGGTGATGGAGTCGGGAGTCGGTCGGACAATAACGAACGTATCGGGTATTTGCGGCGCTTTATAGCCGCTGGCGGAAGCCCGTCGGCTATGAAGTCATCCAGACTCAATTCATTTACGAGCATAAAAAACGCCGCACTTTCGTGCAGCGTTTGTTGATTTGAGTTGTATGTGGGTCGGCCGATTCCCGACTCCCTATTCTCAAATCCCTACACCATCAGTGCGGGTCTTTATCCATCAGGCCGGGCGGTGGGACGTAGTTGCCGCTGCCGTCATTGGCGGCTTGGTGAGCTTTGGCCGCGTCCTGTGCGGTGATGGTCGGTTCGTACTGCCAGGTATCGATCATGATGAAGCCAATGAACAAGGCGACGAAGCCGAGCGAACCCAGGATGAGTAGGCCGTGGAACCCGCGGTCCCACCAGATGTGCATGAAGATGAGCACGACGAGGACGGCTTTAACCATCGCGATGCCGAGGGCGACAAAGATGTTCGCTGGGCCAAGGTCGACGTTGATCGCGGCGACGGTGAGGACCGTCAATACCATCAATACGAGGAAGACGATGGTGAGCAGTTGCCAGCTGACGACGTGGTGCTCGTGGTCGCCATGCTCGTCGTGGGCGTGTGTTGTAGTTGCTTCGGACATAACGTTTCTCTGGTTTGGACCCCGCGGCGTTGCCACTCGCGGTGCTCGCGTCAAAGCCGCGGGCTTGGGTTTAAATCTCTAACTTCTAATACCTGACTTCTGACACCCGACACCTGCACGTTAGTGGATCAGGTACAGCAGCGGGAACAGGAAAATCCAGACGAGGTCGACGATGTGCCAGTACAGGCCGACGATATCGACGGGCACGTTGTATTCCGGGCTGAACGCGCCGGTCATGGCCTTGCCGAGGACCCACGTGATGCATGCCATGCCGATGATGACGTGCAGCGCGTGCAGGCCGGTCGCCATGAAGTAGATCTGGAAGAACAGGTGGATGCGGTCCTGCACGGACTTAGGCTGGAACTCGTACGGGATGTAGTACTTCGCGTGGCTCAGGTCGGGGATGCCCAGCGGCGGCGCATTGGCGTGAGAATCGTGGCCGCCATGATCATCCGCGAGTGCGACGGCGTGTGCTTGGCTAGCAACCAGGCCTGTCGCGCCAGCGGCGGGTGGCTTGATGTTCGATGCACCGGCCGAGGCACTGTAAACCGGGACCATGCTCGCGACGGTCACGGTATCGATCGCCGGGTCGGCTGCATAGGCCGGGACGTCGCTGTGGCTATCTTCTGGCTTGGGCTCGGCGTGGTCGCCGTCTTTAGATTTGTCTTTTGCGTGGCCGTCGCCATGCCCATCGTGAGTATCCGCCCACGCGACCGCTTCGGCAACGCCCGCGTCCGCGAACATGTGCATGATGTGCGATTCGTAGTGGGTGACCTTGCCTTTATCCTTGAGATTTTTGGCGTCGTACTTGGCAAGCTTATCGAAAACACCACGTTTTTCGTACAGGTCGTACGTCGCTTGCACCGGGTGAGGCGTGTAGCCGTGGTGCATCAGCTTCTTGGCTTCAACGACAGCGATGTCGTTGAGCTGAGCTTCGCGGGTGATGGGCGGCTTCTCGTCGGAGTCCGCGATGACGAGCGTGTTCGTATTGAGATTATTCTCGACGGTGTAGTACAGGTTGCTCGTGCCAGGCCAGATGTTCTCAGCGAACTTCGAGGTATATTCGAAGTACTTAATCACGAGGAAGCCGAAGCCGCCCGCGAGCGTGAGGATGAGCAGGAAGATCAAGAACTTCTGCTGACCGACCTGCGCGGCACGGACACCCAACGCCATCGTGAACGACGATGCGAGGAGGATCGCGGTATTGATCCCGCCCATTTTCCAGTCGAGGAAGCCGTGGGCGTAGGCGAAGATGTCGGGGTGGTTGGCACGGAACAGCGCGTAAGCGCAGAACAGGCCGCCGAACATCATGACTTCGGTGACGAGGAACAGCCACATGCCGAGCTTGCCGGACTCAAACTGCTGCTCGGGCGTATCGAAGTGGTGGGCCAGATAGTCCGGGCCGTGGTGGTCGTGTGTGTCGCTCATGGGTTCTAGGTGTTAGGTCTTGGGTACTGGTTCTTAGTTGTTTTGGGTGTCTTGGTTTCGTGTCCTGACTCGGCGTTTGCGTTGGTTACCCAACACCTAACACCCAGAACCCAATACCCATCAGTGCGCTGGCTTGTGCTCTGGGTTGCTCGGATCGTGATCCGGGTCCAAGACGTAGCCATCGATTTTTTCGTCGTACTTCCAATTGCGGTACTCGTACGGATCGGTACCGACGGGATCGTACTTAAAGTTTTCGTGCGGCGGCGGCGAGTTGGTGTGCCACTCGAGCTGGTTGCCGCCCCAAGGGTTGGCGGGTGCCCGCTTGCCACGTTTCGCCATGATCCAGTTCGCGAGGATCATGAACAGCCCGATCGTCAGGATGTAAGACCCCAGCGTCGAGATGTGGTGGTACATCGTGTATTGGTCGAGGTAGGTCGCATATCGACGGGGCATGCCCTGCGTACCGGCGATGAACTGGACGAAGAACGTCAGGTTGAAGCCGATGAACGTGACGGCCCACGCCCACTTACCAGTCTTTTCGTTGTACATGCGGCCGAACATTTTCGGGAACCAGTAGTACATGCCGCCAAGGAACGCGAAGAGTGTCGAGCCGACCATGACGTAGTGGAAGGGAGCGACAACGGAGTACGTGTCGTGCATGTAGATGTCGGTAGACAGCGCGGCCAGAGGCAGGCCTGTCAGACCACCAATCGTGAACAGCCAGATGAAGCCCATGGCGTAAAGCATCGGCGTATCAAGGCGGATCTTGCCCTTCCACATCGTGGCGAGCCAGTTGAAGACTTTGATGGCAGACGGGATCGCAACAGACATCGTCAGCAGCGAGAACAACGCGTTGACCATCGGCGACTGGCCGGAGGTGAACATGTGGTGACCCCAGACGATGAAGCCGAACAATGCGATCGCCAGCGACGAGTACGCGATGAACTTGTAGCCGAAGATGTGCTTTCGGCTGAACACCGAGATGATCTCGCTGACCACACCCAGTGCCGGGAGGATCATGATGTAGACCGCCGGGTGGCTGTAGAACCAGAAGAAGTGCTGGAACAGGACCGGGTCGCCGCCGAGCTTCGGATCGAAGATGCCGATGCCCAGCATGTTTTCCGCAGCAAGCAGGAGCAGCGTGATCGCGAGGACAGGGGTCGCGAGGATCTGGATCACGGCCGTGGCATACAGCGCCCACAGGAACAACGGCATGTTGAACCAGCCCATGCCCTTAGGCTTGAGCATGTGGATCGTCGCGATGAAGTTCAGGCCCGTGAGGATCGAACTGAAGCCGAGGACAAAGGCGCCCATGGTCGCGAAGATGACGGAGTTATTCGTCTGAATCGAGTAAGGCGTGTAGAAGGTCCAGCCAGTGTCCAGGCCGTTGGGGATGTACGCCAAGAATGCCGGTGCGTTTTCACCACCCATCGCCAGGTGCATGATTGCGCCGATCAGCAGGCAGGACAGCAGCGCTCCGCCGCCGAGCCAGCAGTACAGGCTCATGAGGTTGAGCCTAGGGAACGCGACGTCTTTGGCGCCCAGTTGCAACGGCAGGATGATGTTGCCGAGGATCGCGGGGATCGCCGGGATGATGAACATGAAGACCATGATCGCGCCGTGGAGCGTGAAGGCCTGGTTGTACAGGTTGTTCCAAGTGGCGCTGCCGACCACGCTGCCTTCACCGATGTTGCTCGCCGCACCGAAGAGGAGCTGTGTCCGCAGGGCGATCGCGAAGACGCCGCCGAGGAAGAACGACGCAAGAACGACGACCATGTACATCAGGCCGATGCGCTTGTGGTCCAGCGTCAGCATCCACGACAAGATGCCCTTGCTGTGGTTGATGTAGTTGTCGCCCGGCTTGAGTTGAACCTCTTCGCCGTAAATATCAGTGGTAATGGGTCTGTCTGCTACGGTCATGGTTAATGTCTCCAGTCGCAACTGCAATGCGTCCGGTCAGTGGCGTCTTTGCCGTTATTCAGTCTGCCGCGGTGGCGGCTTGGTTGGTCTCGTCACCCGATTCGGCTTCGCCTTCGGGGGTGTCTGCTTCGGGGGTGCCTTCGGTCTCGCCAGCTTCGCCGCCCTCTTGGCCCTCTTCGCCTTCGCCCTTGAGCGAGCCGTCGAGGTTGAGGTCGCCGAATGTGAGGCCTTCATCGACTTCGGCCTTATCGCTGACGGATTTCATGTACTCGATGATGCCGACGAGCTCGCGCTCGGACAAGTTCGGGAACGCGGCCATGTTGTTGCCATAGCCGTCGACGATCTTCGCACCGGGGTTTCGGATGGACTCTTTGATGTAGGCGTCATCCACGTCAACAGGTCCGGCACTAGTCTTGTGCCCGGTGTCGCCGTAGAGGTTTTGCCAACTCGGTCCGGTGCCTGCTTTGCCGTCCACGGAGTGGCAGGCCTTGCACTGGGTTTCCCAGATCGTTTCGCCGATTTTAATCAGCGGCGTCGATGGATCTGTCACCGTCATGCCCGCGTACCACTTCTCGTAATCGTCGGGCTGATAGACGTAGACCTTCGTGATCATCATCGAGTGGTTCTGCCCGCAATACTCGGTGCAGAACAGGTCGTAAACGTTGCGACGCACTTTGATCTTGTCGCCCGCCTCGGTCGACACGTAATGATCGACAGCCGTCGCGTCATCGTAGTTCGCTTCAAACCACAACTGGTTGAATCGCCCAGGCACACAGTCCTTCTTCACGCGAAGCTGCTTGATGAACACGGAGTGCAGCACGTCGTTGGATTGCAGCGTCAGACGCACCGGCTGATTCGCGGGGACGTGCAAGGCAGGTGCCATTGCTTTGCCCGTCACAGGATCAGGCTCTGAC
>JBGCDC010000334.1:0-9607 GCA_045105055.1 Phycisphaeraceae bacterium
TTATTTCTAGCCCGGCTCGGGCTCCTTCTCCCTCTTAGGGAGAAGGCGGGGGATGAGGGGCGAGCGTCAAGTAAACCACGGCTTGTACCGTATTTCACCGTCAATCCTACGCTGAACCCTGACCCCAGCCCTCTCCCTAGAAGGTAGAGGGAGCTAAGACAGCAAGGCCAAAAATCACGCAAGGTGCACTAAGCGGCCTGTCGGCACGCGAAGTGGCGCCCGGCGGACAGCATCAACTATAAAACGCTTTGATCGTCTCGACGACGTGTGCGAGTTGTTCTTCTTTGAGTTCGGGGTAGACCGGGATCGAGAGTACCTCGGCCGCGGCTTGCTCAGCGATGGGGAAGTCGCCGGTTGTGTAGCCGAGGTGGCTAAAGCACTTCTGCTCGTGCATGCAAAGCGGGTAATAGATCGCGCTGCCGATGCCCGCTTCGCCGAGGTATTTTTGTAGCTCGTCGCGGCGCTGAACACGCAGGGTGTACTGGTTGTAGATCGACTCGTTGCCTTCAGCGATGATCGGCGTGGTGACTTCTTCAACCTCTGCAAGGTGCGTGTCGTAGAACGCCGCGTTCTCGCGTCGGCCTGCGTGCCAAGTGTCGAGGTGCTTGAGCTTGACCGAGAGGTACGCGGCTTGGAGGGTGTCGATGCGGAAGTTGCCGCCGACCTCGTCGTGGAAGTAGCGTTCATGCGCACCGTGGTTGCGGAGCATGAGTAGGCGTTTGTACAGCTCTTCGTCTTGGCAGGTGATCAGTCCCGCATCGCCAGCCCCGCCTAGGTTTTTGGAGGGGAAGAAGCTAAAGCAGCCAACATCGCCAAGCGAGCCCGCGGGTGCCTCGTTTTGTTTTGCACCGATGGATTGAGCCGCGTCTTCGATGACTTTGAGGTCGTGTTTCTCTGCGACGTCGAGGACGGTGTCCATGTCGGCAAGCTGGCCGAAGAGGTGGACCGGCGCGATTGCGCGGGTCTTCTCGTTCACGGCTTGCTCGAGTTGGTCGGCATCGAAGTTGAAGGTCTCCGGATCGATATCAACGAAGACGGGCTTGAGCCCTTGGCGGTGGATCGAGCCGACGGTGGCGAAGAAGGTGAAGGGCGACGTGATGATCTCGTCGCCTGGCTTCAGGTCGAGCGCCATCATGGAGAGGATCAGGGCATCGGTGCCGGACGAGCAGCCGACCGCGAACTTGGTGTTGCAGTAGCCCGCGGTGGCACATTCGAATTCGCCGACCTCTGGGCCGTTGATCATGTATTGGCCGTCGAGAACGCGCTCAACAACGGGCATGATCTCGCTCTTGAGCGCAGCGTACTGCCCCTTGAGATCCAAGAGCGGGACATCGAGCTTGGTCGGCGGGGTTTTGGTGGTGGTCGTCACGTCGGTTTCCTTAGGGCGATTCGCAAACACCAAAGTAGGTGCGGGCAACTGCTTCGTCAACGTGCTAGAGCGATTCGGTTTTTAACGCCAAGATGACAAGTGGCCAAGACGCCAAGAAAACCTGTGGTAAAAATGACCCAGTCGTTAGTGCAAGTGGTGGGCGGTGCACCGCGGCAGCGTTTGTTTTTGATTCGACCCTGGCGTCATAGCTGTTTCGCGTCTTGGCGTTGAAGCGAACCATCGAAGGCTTACTGATCCGCAAACTTCGCGCGGTGTTGGCGGATCACGTCTTTGGCTTCTTTGCCATCGGGGACGAAGATCAGCGCGGTGCCGTTGACACAGTGGCGCAATCCGGTGGGCTGATCAAAGCCGTCGTTGAAGATGTGTCCGAGGTGACCGTCGCATCGGGCGCAGCGCATCTCGACACGGACCATGCCCGCGGATGTGTCGCGGTGTTCGGTGATCGCGCCGGGTCCGACCTCTTGGTTGAAGCTGGGCCAGCCGCAGCCGGAGTGGAACTTATGCTTCGCGCTGTAGAGGTAGTTGCCGCAGCCGACGCAGTGGTAGGCTCCTTTGTCTTCCTTGCCGTTGTCGAGGTATCGGCCGGTGCCGGGGCGCTCAGTGCCGGAGCGGCGGAGGACGTAGAACTCTTCGTTGCTCAACACTTCCCGCCACTGGTCATCGGTCAGCTCGACTTTTTCGTTAGCGGCGGCTTCAAGCCCATCGTTAGAACTCGGCGACGGCGGGATAGACTCGGGCTGATTCATGGCGGGATCGATCTGAGCGGTCTGCTCGGTGTAAGGCGCGGATTCATTGGCGCAGCCAGCCAGGGCGGCGAGGACTAAAAGCGGCAGGAAGAGGCGGTATTGTGTGTTCATGTCATGCTCCGATGGATGTAACATCGGTTGAAGGTAAGGTATTCCCTTGACGACTGATTCTAGTCCTCCCGTTTACTGGAGACCATGATGCTTCGAAGCTTCTTCTTGTTTGGATTCGTGTTGCTGTTTGCGCTGCCTGGGATGGGTGTGCGGGCGGAGAAACAGCCCAACATTATCCTGATCTTCTGCGATGACCTGGGCTACGGCGACCTTGGGGTGCACTGGCAAAATCAGCGTGCCAAGGACGGCAAGCCCGCGATTAAGACGCCGCAGATCGACGCGATGGCTAAGCAAGGCGTGCAGATGCGACACACCTATTGCCCGGCACCGGTCTGCGCGCCGTCCCGAGCGTCGTTGCTCTTGGGCGTCACGCAAGGCCACGCGAACGTCCGCAACAACCAATTCGACAAAGCCCTCGAAGACAACCACACCCTCGCCAGCGTGCTTGGCCAAGCGGGCTACGCGACCGCCGCCTTCGGCAAGTGGGGCCTGCAAGGTAAGCCCGCAGACAACATCGTCAACAAGTTCCCCGCCCACCCGATGAACCGAGGCTTCGACACCTTCTTCGGGTACATGCGGCACAAAGACGGCCACATGCACTACCCCAAGGAAGACAAGAAAGAATGCTACGACGGCACCAAAGACGTCTCGCAAGACCTTGACCTCTGTTACACAACCGATCTGTTCACCGCACGTGCGAAAAAATGGATCGTCGATCAGGTCAAGGCAGACAGGGACGAGCCTTTCTTCGTGTACCTAGCGCACGACACGCCACACGCGATCCTGCAAAACCCGCCGAGCGCGTACCCCAAGGGCGGCGGGCTTGATGGCGGCGTGCAGTGGCTCGGCAAGCCGGGCCAGATGATCAACACCGCCAAAGGCAAGTACGACGGCTGGATGCACCCCAACTACGCGAAGGCCGATTGGCCCGACCAGTACAAGCGCTACGCCAACAGTGTGCAACGGATCGACGACACTGTGGGAGACTTGTTGCAGTTGCTGCGTGATCTAAAAATCGATGACAACACGCTTGTGATTTTTACTTCTGACAACGGGCCTAGCAAAGAGTCTTATCTGAAGGATAAGCCTTACGAGCCGCCGTTCTTTGAAGGCTTTGGCCCGTTCGATGGCATCAAGCGTGACCTCTGGGAAGGCGGGATCCGCCCGGGCATGATCGCGCGTTGGCCCGGCACGATCCCTGAAGGTCGGATCAACAACGAGCCCAGCACCTTTGCGGATTTCATGGCCACGTTTTGCGACGTCGCCAATACGCCAGTGCCCGCGCGGTCCGACGGCGTGTCGATCCTGCCCGCCATGACCGGCAAGGGCGAACAGCAACCCGCCAACGTGTATATCGAATACCTAAACAACGGGAGCACGCCGAAGTACAAAGCATTTGAAAAACAACACGCGGGTCGAAAGCGTGGCCAGATGCAAGTGATCCGCATCGGCGATCACGTCGGCGTGCGCTACGACGTTAAGGCACACGCCAACGCGTTTGAGATTTACAACATCGTCAAGGACCCGAAACAGAAGAACAACCTCGCGAAGAAGCCCGGCATGGCCAAGCTGCAACAGCAGATGAAAGACGAGGTCCTCCGCCGCCGCGTCGTGAACAACTCGGCCAAGCGGCCTTATGACTTCAAGCCGATGCCTGCGTTAACAGGGATCAAGACTAGGCCGGGCCTAGATATCGCTTTTCCGATGCGTACGGTTGACTACGTCCAGAAGGTTGACGGCACGAAGAGCCAAATGATGACGAGAGCGGACCTTGATCTCGCGATCAATACGAAGCTGCCTGCCACCGTTCTATATACGGGCTATTTGGAGGTACCTAAGACGGGGTTGTATCAGCTGGAACTCACGTCATCCGAGCGGTCTTTGCTTCGGATCCACGACGCAACGGTGATCGATAACGATCAATCGTTTGCCGTGGGGAAAGGGGTCACAGTTGGTGTCCGCTTAGAGGAAGGCTTGCATCCGCTTCGCCTGTATCTGAACACCACTGGCGATAAAGCCGGGTCTGTCATGGTGAAGTGGCAACTGCCCGGGACAGACAAGTCAGAAGTGATACCGGCCTCGGCGCTGTCTAGGCCAATACAGGATTAAAACGTGACGGGGCGGTCGCTTAGAGAACGCGTCCATGCAATCACAGGGATCAGTCATGAACCGATTATTTGTTGTACTTCTTTTATCGCTCTTCCTATTCACGGTTGGGTGCTCAAGTACATCCCATCCAGCTCAGAAGCAGTGGCCAAACATCGTCTTCATCTTGGCCGACGATATGGGGATCGACTCGATTTCGGTAAACAATCCAGCGATGGGCCCGTTGAAGACGCCGAACATCGACGGGCTGGCTCGGCAGGGCATGAACTTCACCGATGCGCACTCCGCGTCGGCGGTCTGCACCCCGACGCGCTATGGGCTGCTCACCGGCCGGTACTGCTGGCGGACCGAATTGAAGAGTGAAGTGCTCTGGGACTATGGCCGACCGTTGATCGAAGCGGATCGACTGACTGTCGCTGAACTACTCAAGGAAAACGGCTACGCCACCGGCATGATCGGCAAGTGGCACCTGGGCCTGGATTGGTATGACAAGGATGGCAACATTGCCAACCATGATCTAAAAATCAAAGACGCGATTTGGCGGCCCCAAAACGGCTCGGCCGACCGTGTTCGTGCTGTCGAGCGGCGTATCGACTGGACCAAGCCCGTCACGGGTGGGCCGACCGATCAGGGCTTTGATGACTACTTCGGTGTCGATCTGCCGAACATGGCACCGTATGCGTGGATCAGCCAGGACAGGCTCACGGCGATCCCGAGTGTGCCCAAGCCTAAATCGATGTTTGGCAACGACGGGCCGATGGTGCCCGGCTGGGAACTGGAAGATATTTTGCCGACGCTTGCCGAGCGCAGCGCCGAATGGATTGAGGCGAAAAGCCAGCAGGACAAGCCTTTTTTCTTATACCTATCGCTGACGTCTCCGCACTCGCCGATCGCGGTCAGCGAGCCGTTCCAGGGCAAGAGCGGGATCAGCGTCTATGCCGACTTCATCGTCGAGACGGACTGGGTGGTCGGCCACGTGATGCAGGCTTTGGAAGACGCGGGCGTGGCAGACAATACGCTGGTTATTTTTAGTACCGACAACGGCACGGCAGCTTTTGCGCGATTTGACGAGATCAAAAAGAAGGGCGTCGATTTTCAGGCGAACTTCAAAGGCCGTAAAGGCCAGATATGGGAAGGCGGGCACCGCGTGCCGTTCATCGCGCGTTGGCCGGGCGTGATCGAAGCGGGCTCAACGAATGACGAGGTGATCTGCCTCAATGATTTCATGGCGACTACGGCCGAGTTGCTCGACACAGTTCTGCCCGATGATACGGCCGAGGACAGCACCAGCATCCTGCGGCTACTCACTGGTGAAGCGACGACGCTGCCCGATCGTTCCGCGGTCGTGCACCACGACTACCGCGGCAACTTCGCAATTCGGCAAGGCAGGTGGAAACTAGTCATCGCGGAAAAAAACCAGCTCTACGACATGCACGCGGATCCGAAAGAGACCACCAACCTCGCCGCGAAACATCCCGCAGTCGTCGAGCGACTCGCAACGCTACTCAAGACGTATCAAGAGAGCGGGCGCTCGCGAACAGCGAAGTAATCAGTGTGTTATTTCGCTCGGCGGTACTGTGCACGCTCGGGATACACCAGGTCGAAGTCGTGGCTGCCGGTGATCGGCCAGAGCACGAGGAAGTGGTGCATCAAGTCAGACTTGATCAGCGCGAGGCCAATGATCGTCGACCAAACGGCCGCCTGCATCGGGCCCATCGAGGTCGCAAGTAGCGCAATGCCAAGGATCAGTAGCGGCACGCCCCAGTACCCGTGATGAATTCGAAAGCCACGTGTAAAGCGGGCGACGTACTTCGCAGTGTCGCGCGTCGCCTCGACCTTGAACCCAAAACGAAACAACACTGTGACCGCCTCGAACAGCAGCGTGAGTGCAAGGGCCCAGGGCAAGATGTACGTGAAAGTCAACGCGAGCAAAGCAGGGTCCTCGAGGCGGGTTGAAGTCTAGCCTTGCTTTCGACGCGGAGACGGGAGGTGGATTACCAATACCGTTCAAAGTGCAGGTTGCCGTCTTTTTGACGGGGGCTCTTGACGGTGAAGCCGTCGCGCTCGACGAGTTCGCCTTCGAGTTGGTCGATCATCGCAGGGTTGCCACAGAGGAAGACGTGATCCTGCTCGGGATCGAGCGGTCGACCCATCGCGCGTTCGTAGGTGCCATCACTGAACATCGAGGTGACGCGCCCGCGGTAGCCTGTGTAGGTGCTGTCCTTAGGCGCTCGGCTGACCGCGGGCAGGTAGATCACGCGCGGATCGTCCTTGGCCATCTGAACCAGCTCGTCGCGGTAGCCCAGGTCTTCCTCGACGCGCACGCCGTGGATAAAAACGAACTTGTCGAATCTTCCGGGGGTGTCTTTGAACTCTTTGTACATCGAGAGGAACGGCGCGAGGCCCGTGCCCGTGGCGACGGTGACGAGGGTCTTGCCGTCGGGGACTTCCTTGAGTGTGAAGTGGCCCTTGATCTTGGTGTCCATGAATAGGCGGTCGCCGATCTTCAGATCGAAGACGCGTGGCGTCAGCGCGCCTTCATCCACCGCGACAATGTAGAACTCAAGCCAACGCTTCTCGCTTGGTGGCGACGCGATCGAATACGCTCGGCGGACCAGCTTGATTCGGCCCGGCCGACGCCGCTTGGGCGCGTCACCCGCCTCGTCCGCGGCGGCCTGCGCGGCGATCGCTTCGGGCGGGGGCATCAACGCGAGGTTGGCGAACTGGCCGGGCTCAAAGTCCTTGGGCTCGCCCTGGTCGTACGCGATGCGGAAGATGCCCAGCGTGTCGTGGAACAACTCCCTCTCGACAAGCGTGGCGTTGAACGGGTCTTGGGCTTCAGGCATGGCTACGGATGGTAACCGCTCGTAACTTGAAGTTAAAGAATTATTACCAGCAATTCACACACAGGGCTCAATTACTGAAACGATAAACCTCTATTACTCGATTGAGTTTGTCCATTTCAACGACGAGCATGTGAGTATCAAAATCTTGTGTTTGGCGCGGAAGGGTGTAATACCAAATCGCTTTCGATTGCGGATTGGCCTTATACGCCGCGCGGAGCAAGTACTCGATCGGCCGGACCTAGTGCTGCGACAACTTGCTGCTCGGTCATCCCGATTTGAACGGGTAGGGGTTGAGATTGTTGCTCCGCAAAGACTAGCGAGATAATCAGGATTGGTATGACAACCAAATTGGCGAATAAAACAATCAGAATGGTTTTTGATTTTTTCACGCCTTAATCAACGAATTCAACCTGATCCATCGACAAAATCTTGATCTGTGGTCGGCCGCGGTGGTCCTCGACCATGCCTGTGACGCGTAGTGTCTTACCTTTAAAAGTTTCTTCGACACTCTTGGGGAGCGTCTTGGCAAAGTCGTCGAAGACGACCATGTAGAACTTGCCTCGCCAGTCTTTGTGGAAGTTGAGGAAGCTGACCTTGCCGTCGCGTGAGTTGCCGATGTCGATGATCTTGCCTTCGATGGTGATCGTGTAGCCGACGTACTTGCCCGCTTGATTCCAAGGCACGATGTCGGGGATGTTCGCCTCATCGACGGGCTCTTGAAACTGGTCCTGCTGGCTCAACAGCTTGGCGGGGATGAGTTGTGTGATCGCTTCGCCTTGATTCGGAAAGGCGCTTCGGCCTGCGGTCTTGTGGATCGCGTTGACAGCGTTTTCATCAATCTCGACGCTTGTATTCACAGCGAGCGGCGGCGTCGGCTCAACTGCCTCGACGACTTCCGCGGGCTCGTCTGCCTTGTCCTGCTCGGCGGGCTCTTTCGATTCCTCGGGCAGCATCTCCAGGGGCGAAAGCACCTGCGGCTCAATCGATACATCCGTCGTCGGCTCGTTCGTATCCGTTTCAACGCCGGGCGATTCTGCCTCGCCGCAACCGATTAGCACGAGCAACCCGCCGACCATCCAACACATCACGATCTGTCGCATCACCTGTCTCCGTATTGGGCGTCCCGCCCGTTGCACTACAATTCGAATATGGATCGCATCCTTGGCCAATCCGCAGCGCTCGACGCACTCCGCAATCAGCTCGCGACCCAGCGCGTCCACCACGCCCAGGTTTTTCACGGCCCGGCGGGCGTAGGTAAGTTTACCAGCGCGATCGCCTTTGCCCGCGAACTGCTCTGTCACGATCCGGTGACCGACCTGCGAGGCAACACCTCGGCCTGTGGTCACTGCGCTTCCTGCAAGCTCTTCGCGTCGCTCAAAGAAGCCGAGGACAGCGACGACCCGACCGCGGCGCTCCGCTCCGCGCACCCCGATCTTCACATCATCACCAAGGAGCTCGCGCTGTTCTCCGATGATGCCCAGGAGCGCAGCCGAAAGCTCACCTCCATCCCCGTCGGTGTGATCCGCGAGCACCTGCTCGGCCCGGCGTCGCTCGCCCCGGCGCTCAATCACGGCAAGGTCTTCATCGTCGACGAGGCCGAGCTCCTCAACCCCACCGGCCAAAACGCACTCCTCAAAACCCTTGAAGAGCCGACGCAAGGCACCTACCTGATCCTTGTCACATCGAGCGAGCACCGCCTACTCCCGACGATCCGCAGCCGATGCCAGCGCGTCGCGTTTGGGCCGTTGGGCGAGAGTGAGGTCTCGCGCTGGCTCAACGAGCACCATTCAGAATTAGACGAGCAGGCCGCCAAGTGGGTCGTGGGCTTTGCGCAGGGGAGTCTTGGCCGAGCGTCATTGGCGGTGCGGTTTGAGCTGGTCGAGTGGGGCACGTCCGTGCTCAGCCCGATGCAGCGCTTGGCCAAGTCGGGCAGGCCTGAGCCAAACCTGGGCAGCGCGATCGGCGGGTGTGTCGATGGCTTCGCCGCGGCGTGGGTGAGCGCCCACAAGAACGCGAGTAAGGAAGCCGCCAACCGCCGGGCTGCGGCGCTCATGGGCTCGATGATCAGCAACTCCGCAAGGCGTCGCATGGCTACGACCGCCGAGCAGTGCGACCCCGAAACGCCCGGCGAAACGGAGCAGTTGCTGTCGCCCTGGCTCGGCGTCATCTCGGCCGTCACCGAGTTCGAGTTCCAACTCAACAGCAACGTCAACCTCAAGCTCTGCTGCGAAGGCCTAGGCATGGCCATCCACGGGGCGCTGCTGGGCGTGTCGCCATCTGCATAGCTCCCGGCGGAAGCCAGGATCCTGTGCGTCAAATCATTTTTAACACGCAAACAAGCTCCACAGCTCGGCTCCGTTGCGATCGCCTGGAGCTATCAAATTCAAATCAGCGTCAACACGCGCAGC
>JBGCDC010000335.1:0-10209 GCA_045105055.1 Phycisphaeraceae bacterium
GGCAAGCTCTCCACCGGCGAACAACGCCGGGCGTTGATCGCACGGGCACTCGTCCACAAACCCGAACTGCTCATCCTCGACGAGCCGACGGCCGGCCTCGACCTGCGCGGCAGAGAACAAGTCCTCGCGACCATCGAACAACTCCTCAACCAACCCGACGCCCCCGCCGTCCTCATGATCACCCACCACGTCGAAGAACTCTCGCCAAGCACCTCACAGGTACTGCTCATGAAAGAGGGCCGATTCGTTGCCGCCGGGCAGCCCGACCAAGTCATCAACCCCGAAACCCTCAGCGATGTCTATGGCTGCAAGGTATATGTCAAGAAAAGCAACGGACGCTACTGGCTAGAAGTTTTGCCAGAAGCTTGGTTGGATTTGGTTTAGTCGGGCGCGTCAATATCTTGTTGGCCACATTCTGGACAGATATCGCCTTCTGACCCATACAGGTCGTAACCACACCCGGTACACATACGACCCTTGGTTATTGCTTTCCATTTATTCCGCTTCAAAAAGAGGGCAAAATGTGGGAAGACAACGATCAGCATGCAACACGAAACAATAAGTGTGCCACAGATCAGGTAGAAATTGCCATAATTGAAGTAATACCCAGCCATCGCCAATAAGATCAGCGTTAGCAAGCAGGCACAGGTCGCGATCGAAAAAAAACGCTTGGATCGCTTGCCGATCGCAGGCTCAATGCCAACACCACAAGATGCGCACCTGGGCCTGTCTTCATCAAAATGGGAATCACTCGCTTTGAATCGAATACCACAGGACGGACATCCCCCTGCCAGATTCCAGTAGCGATTTCGCTGATTTGTATTGTCGTTGTGCATGCTCAAACCCTCCACGTCCACTTCAACCACAACGCATTGACGACTACGCTCACCGAACTCAGCGACATCGCTAGCGCTGCGAACATGGGGTGCATGAGGCCTGTTGCGGCGAGGGGGATGAGGCAGATGTTGTAGATGCTGGCCCAGAGTAGGCCGGCGATGATGCGGCGCATGGTGGCTCGCCCGAGCTTGATCGAAACGGGCAACTGCGTAATATCGTTGCCTAGCAACACGATATGGCCCGCATCCCGAGCAATATCCGTCCCACTGCCGATGGCGATGCCGAGGTCGGCCTCGGCGAGTGCGGGGGCGTCGTTGATACCGTCGCCGACCATGACGACCGACTTACCGCTGACTTGTAGGTCGAGGACCTTCTGCCGCTTGTCGGCCGGCTTAACCTCGGCGAATGTGCGATCAATCAACAATTCGCGCGCCACGTGGTCGGCGGCGTACTGCGAGTCGCCCGTCATCATGATGGTGTGCAGGCCCAGCTTTTTCAAAGCCTTGATCACGCCGGGCGCTTCGGGTCGGATTTGATCCGCTAAGCCAATCAAGCCAATGACTTGGTTATCCACCGCGACAGCTACGATGGTGCGCGCCCCGCGCAAGAGCTTGTCCCGGTTGGTTTCCAAGCCTTTAGGGATCACGACGCTTTGCTCGCCTAACGAGGACAGTCGGCCGACCTTGATAATCTTGCCTTCGACACTCGCGGTGACGCCCGTGGCGGTTGTCGAATTGAAGTTCGATGAAGGCGGGAGTTCGAGGCCTTGCGCTTCAGCGTATCGAACGATGGCTTTGGCGAGCGGGTGCTCGCTGTCGCGCTCGGCAGCGGCGGCATAGCGCATCATGGCATCGGTCGTGTAGCCATCAGCTGCGCAGTGCACGGCAGCGACGGCGGGCTTGCCTGTGGTAAGCGTGCCTGTTTTATCAAGGATAATGTGCGTGAGGCCGTAGCACCGCTCGAGGGCAACCGGGTCTTTAATGAGGATGCCCTTACTCGCGCCTAGGCCCGTGCCAACAAGGATCGCGGTGGGCACCGCCAAGCCCAGCGCACATGGGCACGCCACGATGAGCACCGCAATGCATGCGTTCAAGCCGCGTGGCCAATCGCCGTGCAGCAAACCCCAGAGTGTTAACGTGGTGATCGCGATGAGGATGACGATGGGGACGAACACGCCGGCGGCTTTGTCGGCAAGGCGTTGGATGGCGGCCTTTCCGGTCTGGGCTTGTTCGACCATCTCGACGATCTGGCCAAGCAGCGTCTGTGCGCCGGTTGCGGTGACAGTGATGCGGAGTGAGCCGGTCTGGTTGATCGTGCCGGCATAGACCTTGGTATCGACGCTTGCTTCGATCGGCTCGGATTCGCCCGTGACCATGGATTGATCGATGGTGGATTGGCCTTGTTTAACGGTGCCATCAAGCGGAATTCGGCCGCCTGGCTTGACGAGTACGACTGCGCCTACCGGGACCTCGCCGATGGGCATTTTCATTTCTTGACTGTTGCGGATGACGATCGCGTGTTCCGGGGCGAGCTTGCTGAGCTTGTCGAGCGCCGAGGCCGCAGCGCGTCGGGCTTTATGTTCCAGCGCATGTCCTAGCGTGATAAACCAGAGAATCGCTCCAGCGGTACCAAAGGCCAGCATCCCTTGTGCCCCCATCAAAAGATCAACGACACTTGCTACGTATGCCACCCCGCTGCCCAGCGCGATGAGTGTGTCCATGTCGACGCGCAGGTAGCGCAAGCCCTTGAACGCACCGACAAAAAACGGCGTACCCAACACGACCATCAATACCGACGCGATCGCGAACTGTGCCCATGGCGACCAGACCGTCTGCACCATCATGTCCAATACCATGACCGCGATCGCAAAAGGCAGTGTAAAGACCGCTCGATAAATCGCGGCGCTTCGTGAAAAGAGTGCTGGCCTTGTTGGCACCGTTTTTCGCTTCACTTGGCTTGCTAGCGCGGCCTCGTAACCCGCTTTTTGTACTGCGGCGATCAGATGATCTGCGACCAAGCCTCGGCCATCGACATCCGCACGGTGCGTAGTCAGATTGACCGACGCCTCTTCGACGCCCTCGACTGTGCGGAGGGCCTTCTCGACGCGCGCTACGCAAGAAGCGCAGTGCATCCCATTGATCGTGAGTGAAGTACGTGGCATGATTTCTCTATTCTAGGTCGGTTACCATTGGGCCATGACTATCCCTGAAGATCAACCTCTGTCGCTCAAAGCCTTCCAACAGCACATCCACGACCGATACCACGACACGGACGCGGCGCGGGGCACACCCGGCACGTTCATGTGGCTTGTCGAAGAGGTCGGCGAACTGGCTACCGCGCTGCACAAATCCGTCGGCGAAGGCGGAGACACCTCCGGCGACTCCGACCCGGCAGGCGAGTTCGCGGATGTCGTGGCCTGGCTATGCACCCTCGCAAATATTAACGGCGTCGACCTCGAAGAGGCCATACGCGACAAGTACCTGCGCGGCGATGGGCCGAAGGGGCATAAGTAAAAAGCGGTATGACTACTGAGTCGGCAGAAGACAGGATCGCTAGCGACCTAAGTACGCTTCAGCGGATTCATTGTCACGGTAGGCTCGGCCGGCCGGGGTAAGTTCTCCGGCTTTCGTTACTACCGCGCGGTTGCCGTGATGCAAATTAAAGACAGCGTACCTCTCGATGAAATCGCACTGATCCATCACCTTGCTGTAGCGCAGTAGCGCGTCCGCATTCTGCACTGGCGACGGGTTGTGACCCTTGACCCAGTCTGCACCGTTATTGAACTCAGTGACCCACAACGGCAAGCCGGTCTTCTCGTGGATCTGTCGCATCCATGCGATGAACCGCTCGTCGGACCAGCCGCCTTTGTAATAGTGAACCGTAACGAAGTCAACGCGATAGCCACGGGCATTGGCTTTGTCCATAAATTCGTAGAGCCAATCGACCGTGCCGTCAGTCGTGCACGGGCTGCCGAGGCGTAGGCCAGACTCTTGGAGTTTGGGCCAAAGTTTGAGGCATGCCTCCATCGATAAATTGCCCTGCTTTACCTTCATCGGTTCGTTGAAGCCGAGTAGGTGGTTGACGTCTTGCAGGCCATTGATTTGTTTGAAGGTCGGCCACTTGCCGTTGTGCTTCATCGCTACGTATTCCATATCAAGCGTGGATCGCCCACCCGCGCCCCAGTCGTATCGCCAATGACACGCGAGGTTCACCGCGTTTTGATGCTTGCCGCCAAAGCCTTTTTTGCCAGTCCATCGCCACGGGAATACACGTATAAAAGAGACTGCTTCACGGAGCCCACTAGGGAGCTGTGCGATTTTAAGATCACGATCACGAGCGATGTAAACCTTGCTCTCGCCGGTCCCGTCTTGGTTTGCCGCGAAGGTCGCAATGTAGCCACGCGTGAGGACGAACGAGTTGATGCGATCGTTATCTTCACCAAGCTCTTTGGCTTTGTAGTATTTGTGCAGGCTAAAGGATCGGCCTTCACCTTTGTATCGCGTCTGACTGTATGTGATCAAAGGCTGATAGTCGGTGCCGTGAGGCTGGACGAGTGTGCCGTTGACGTAGGGCGCGAGCCGAACATTGACGCCAAGCTTCGCGATGCCCCCATCGATACGCAATTTATCTAATAGCTCGTCATGTACCCGCGTCGGGTGGACCTTCTCAATAATTAAGACCGCATCTTCAGAGTCGAGGTGTACCTCGCCATTTCCGATTGGCTTATCCGCAGCTTGCAAGATGAGTGTGCTATCGCCGCGAAGAATGTAACGGCTTTCCTCGACACGGTCGATCGCACGTGCGCCACGAGTTAGCGTGACTTGCTTTAGCGTTTCGTCGGTATCTGCGAGATTCGGATTGGTGACTTGTGCGAGAGCCGCCGTCGGAAGCAAAATAGCAAGTATCGCGATGAATAGAACGGCTTTAATACGCAAAACGAGCACTCCAACTAGCAAAACATCAACAAAATCTGCCTTACTTTGGTGTCGGCATCGGATCAGGCGTAACGACCGAGGACGTCTCCCGCTGATCGATTAACTCGCGGACGGCCTTGGCGAGGCGGTCGGCGGTGAGACCAGCCTCAGCAAGTTGGTTGTCGCGGCTGTCCGGACCGAACCAAGCCTTAGGCATACCGAGGCGTTTGATGTGGTCGGTCGATAAGCCCGCTTGGTTACAGGCGTCGAGCACGATCGAGCCGAAGCCGCCTTCGAGGGCGTGGTCTTCGATCGTGATGATCGGCACGCCTTGTTCGATGAGCGATCGGATCAAATTGATGTCGATTGGCATTGCAAAACGCGCATCGTAGATCGCGATGTCGTAGCCCTGCTGCTCGAGTTCTGGCAGCGCGGCTAGTGCGGTGTTGACCATAACGCCATAGGCGAGCACTGCCGCGACGGGCTTGATGTCTTTACTCGCGTGGACCAGGTTGGCTTTGCCGAGTTCGAACGCAGGCGTCTCAGCTTGCAACGGCTCGGTCGGCACGCTATCGCGCGGGTAGCGGATGAAGCTCGCACCAGCATCGTATTCGTGCATGAACTTAAGTCCGGCTTGCAGTGTCGCTTCATCGCACGGCGCGAGCTGTACGACGTTGGGCAGTGTGCGAAGCATGGCGATGTCCATGAAGCCGTGGTGCACGGCACCGTCGCCGCCGACGAATCCGCCGCGGTCCATACAAACGCGGACGGGCAGGTTCTGCAGCGACACTTCTTGGAAGACTTGGTCCAGCGCCCGCTGTGCAAATGTTGAGTAGACGGCAAAGAAGGGTTTCGCGCCCGACTTGGCCATGCCGGCACACATGTCCATCGCGTGCGACTCGCAGATGCCGGTGTCGATCACGCGGGTAGGCAGTGCCTTAGCAACCTTCGCTAAGCCCGTCCCATCGGGCATCGCGGCGGTGACCGCAACGACCTTTTCGTCTTGATTCATCAGCTCGATCATCGCGTCGGCAAAGGCCTCGGTGTAAGCCCGTCCACCAGATTTAACCTCGACGCTACAGCCGTTGACCACGAAGGGTTTGGGGCTGTGGAATGCGGTCGGGTCGCCGGTCGAAAAGTCAAAGCCCTTGCCCTTAATCGTCTTGGCGTGCAAGAGGACGGGCCGTTGTAAGAGCTTGATTTCTTGGAGCAACGGGATGAGCGTGTCGAGGTCGTGGCCGTCAACGGGGCCGATGCACGTTAAGCCGAAGTGCTCGAAAAGGTGCTCGGATTTGAGCATGGCTTTGAGCGCTTCGGTCGAGCGGTGGTAAAGCGATTGCAGCTTACGTCCGCCGGGCACGCCCTTGAGAATCGAACGGCTTTTACGCTTAAATCCGGTGTAACGCGAGCTCACACGGATGCGATCAAAGTAGCCCGCCATCGCGCCTTGTGGCTTCGCGATAGACATGCCGTTGTCGTTGAGGACGACGAGGAATTGCCGGTTCAGTGTGCCTGCGTTGTTGAGGCCTTCGAGTGCGACACCGTTGACAATGGATGCGTCGCCGATGAGGGAGACGACGTGGCGGTCGCCTTGGCCGACGAGTTCATCACCGCGTGCCATGCCGACAGCGGTGCTGATCGCGGTACCCGCATGACCGACGGCAAAGAGATCATGGTCTGACTCGTTGGGTTCAGGAAAGCCCGCCATGCCGCCGCGCTGTCGCAGCTTGGACATGAGTTCGAGTCGGCCGGTGATCAGCTTGTGCGGGTAGCACTGGTGGCCCACATCGAAGAGTAGTCGATCCGTCTCAGCACCAAAGTCGAAGACGTAGTGCATCGCAATGGTGAGCTCGACGACACCAAGGTTGGGCGCAAGGTGTCCGCCAGTCTGAGAGACCTGATCGCAGATGGCGTCACGGATGTCCTGCGACAGAACCTTAAGCTCTTTAATGGAGAGCTTTTTGAGGTCGGCTGGGCCGGTGATGGTTTGGAGCAGGTCGTAGGCCATAGGTGAAGGTTCGGGCGGGTCGTAGCGGTACTTTATTGTAAGGGAGGAAGAGGCTTGAGTCCTGCGGCTTGAAGTTTGAGGGTCGTGAGTTTTCGATACAAGCCTCAGGACCCAAGCCTCAAGCCTATTTCTCTCGCTTCGCCAGCGTCCTTGCCATCTCACGCAATGGCTCGGCTTTCGTATCAAAGCCCGACAGCGCCTCGAGCGACTGATTCAGCAGTTTGTCGATCTCGGCGCGGGTGCCCTCGATCCCAAGCAGGCCGGGGTACGTCAGCTTGCCCTGCTCCGCATCTTTGCCGGTGGCCTTACCCATCTTTTCAGCGGATTGCGTGACATCGAGCAGATCATCGACGGCTTGGAACATCAGGCCAATGGCGTCGGCATAGTTCGACAGAGATTCAATTTGATCTCCATCCGCATGCCCCATGATCGCACCCATGCGGACCGACGCTCGCAGTAAGGCCCCTGTCTTATTGTGGTGGGTTTGCCGAAGCTGTTCAATTGGGTCAAGCGATACGTCATGCCCACCCATGGTGTCGTAAACCTGGCCGGCAATCATGGCATTGGTAGCGGTCGAAAGCTCAAGCGTCAGTCGCGACGCAATCGCAGAATCTGCAATACGCTCCGCGATGATCTCAAACGCAAGAGCCGTCATCGCGTCACCCGCTAGGATCGCCATCGCCTCACTCGCGTGCTTATGCAGCGTCGGCCGACCGCGACGAAGATCATCATCATCCATCGCAGGCAAATCATCGTGTACCAGTGAAAACGTATGGATAAATTCAATCGCCGCCGCGCCGGGCAGAGCCATCTCAAGCCCAAAGTCCTCGCCGCCTCCAACCACTTCGCAAGCCCGAAGACATAGAAGCGGACGAACCCGCTTACCCCCACCAAACAACGCGTATTCAATCGCCTCGATGAGCGAACTTGGAAGCGATCGCGATGCGACAAATGTGCCAAGCGACGCATCTACTGCGTTGATCAAATCGGCATCGCTTATCCACAACTCTTTGGCCTCGGCTTTCATGGCATAAGCATAGCATCGCAAAACAACTCACCGCCGAATCAGTTTGCTCGGCGACACCGCTAAACCCAACACAGTGATCAGCCACTCGGCCAACGTCGTTGCCCCATCCAGCGGACGCGACTCGACCAAAGCCTTGCACATCTGCTCGCGGCGTAAGGTGTTCTTCATCAAATCACGCAACGGCCCCATCAACTCGGCAACATTGTCGTGTACCTCAATGCGATCCTTCAGCAACATCCCCCCGCCGCGGTTCACGACCGGTGCAGCGTTAAGCCGCTGGTGCTCATCACGATGGAACGGATAAGGCATGTACAAACAAGGCACCGCATTGGCCCACGACTCAGCGACCGTCCCCGCGCCTGCCCTGCACACCGCGACCGTCGCCGCCCCCCACGCCCGGCCCATCTGCGTGCAAAACGGCTCAACCCGTCCCGTGATCCCGTGTTTGATATATGCCTCTCGTACCATCGCGTGATCCTGTTCACCCGTCAGGTGCAGCACTTGCCAACCGTCGAACAGGCCGCGTAGCGTCGCTCGGCTGACCAGCTCGGCCATCGCTTTATTGACGGTGCCGCCGCCCTGCGAGCCGCCGAAGACGAGCAGCGTTTCGAGCTCAGGGTCTAAGCCGATCGATAGCCGCGCCTGCTGCGGACTGACGTGATTGACGACGCTTTGCCGTAGCGGGACGCCGATCTGCTGGGCCTTACGCAGTTGCGTGGTTTCATAAGCGCTGAACAAATCGCTCGCGTACCTCGCGGTAAAACGATTGCTCTTGCCCGGCACTGCATCAAGGTTCACCATCGCATTCGGAATGCTCGCGCGATTGCCCGCCTTCAGCGCCGGTCCGCTGACGAAGCCACCGGTGGTGAGCATCGCCTTCGCATTCGTCGCGCGGATCAAGTCATACGTCTCGAGCTCGGCCCGCTTAAACGCCTTGTAAAAATTCATCAACCCACGCGGCTTCATCGACAAAGGCAACGCGCTGATCGCATGGCCACGTAAATCAAGCTTCTTCAAAATCGAATCATCGATCGATCGCTCACTGACGACGAAGCGTGCATCGATCTCGATGCCTAGCTCACTGAGTCGTTCGAGCACCGCGACATTGGGATAGATGTGTCCGCCCGAGCCGCCGCCGACAAACAAGATGGTGGGTTTTTTATCCACAGATTTCACAGATTACGCAGATTCAAGACAGCAGCCAATCGCGCCGTGGATCAGTTGCCATTGGGGAATGTGATTGGGTATCGCTGATTTACTTCATCCAGCGCTGTATGTTCCGGAACTCCAAAGTTATAAAATAAATAATCTCTGACCTGATCTTGCACCGCTCCGGTCTCCCGTGACAATTGCTCGCCGAATCGGACATCGCCAACAGCATGCAGTACTCGGCTGAGCCAAACCGCGTACCCCTCTGCCCCAGCACCATCAAGCGGGCTCTGCGAAATATCAAAAAGACGATGCAGCGCCTCGTCATCTCCCAGCATCGCCTGCATAATCAACTCGACCGGATCACCATAAGGCTCGGCTACGAGATATTGCGATTCGAAGTCGCTGTCGTATGTATTGAAATACTGAGCAACACCATCAATCTCCGATTGCAAGGCAGTGGACCGCCCAGGCGTCGACGATTTACAGCCCAAAATTGATACCGCAATTAAGACAAATAGTGCGATCACACGACATGAATTCATCATCACCCTGTCAATCGCAGCGCGGGCTGCTTTTCGGATTCTGAATCTGTGCCATCTGTTTCATCTGTGGACAAAGCCTCCGCCTCTTCCATCGATGTCGCGTTATCGATCGCGGCGAGTAGGCCCAGCGCCCCGGCGGTCATGATCCAGCCTGTGCCGCCGTTACTTACAAGCGGCAGAGCGATGCCTTTGGTTGGGACGACGACGGTGACGACGGCGAGGTTGATCGCCGCCTGCACGCCGAGCGTGGTGATGATGCCCAGGCCGACGAGTCGGCTAAACGTATCTTTGCTGTCGCGGACGATGCCTAAGCCGATCCAGATGATCGTCAGGAACAAGCCGATGATCAGTGCCGCACCCGCGAGCCCGAGCTCTTCGGTCAGCACCGGAAAGATGAAGTCGGTCGTATCTTCGGGGATGTAGTACTTCTGCACCGAATGCCCCAGGCCGCTTCCGCCGACGCCACCCTCCGCAAATGCGAGTTGTGACTGGATCGGGTGGTAGCCCGCGCCCTGCGGGTCGACCCACGGGTCACGAAAAATCATGAGTCGCTGCATCCGGTACGGCGCGGCAAAGATCGCGCCGACGATACCGGCCCCACCCACGATGAAGATCGGCCAAAGCACCCAGAGCCGCATCCCACCAGCGATGAGTAGTACGACCGCGACCATGCCGACGAGCACTGCCGTGCCCAGGTCCTGATCCACGATCAGCAAGCACGCCATCCCC
>JBGCDC010000336.1:0-7084 GCA_045105055.1 Phycisphaeraceae bacterium
ACGCAGGGTGGTGAGCCGAGCTTGATCCTCTCGATCGATTACACCGGCGATGTGTCGAGTATGGAATTCGCTGGTATTGGGCCGCTGCAAAAATACATCACCGAGCAGAAAAACAACTACAACAAAGTACTCATCATCGAACCCTTACCAGGCCCCAAGCCTGACACGGACCGGGACTGGGAAATACTCAATTCCGATAGCGATTCTAAAATCACCTTCTTCACGCCCAGCCCTAAAGCAACACCTGCCCAAACGGCCAAGGCACTTTATGAAACCCTCCACGAAGGTTCGACACCGAAAGCCGCGGGTACAACTGACTTACTCGAACAGCTTGCTAGCGACGATAGAGCAAAGGCCGCCGACGCTCGCTGGCAACTTGTCCATCAAGGGCCTTACCAAGTCGTCCCGAGGTTGAACAACTGGTTGGCCGGTGCGGAAGGCAAAACCCGCGAACAGCGAGTCTACGACGCGCTGACCATCCGAAGAGCAATGGGTGTGCATGCTGACGCGGCGATCGCTGAAGCCGCTGGCTCAGAGAACCCAAACCTCCGCGCACTTGCGGGACGCAGCATCGGAGACCTCGCTGACAAGACGACCGATGCGATCGGTTTGCTAACGCCCTTAGCGGAAGACGACGCGATGACGGTGCGTTACGAAGCACTCGTCGCGACACGAGCCATGCCCGGCCGAGTCGCTGCAGGTGTGGCTGAACTCGTCGAGCCGTACGAGATGTCTACCGCAATGCGCACGGTCTACCGAGGCACAATGGCACAGCTTCTTACCTATGGCGAGCCTATCCCCGCCGACAGCCGGGCCAACCGCTTGCGTCGCCTAGCGATCAACCAGCTTCTCAGCGAAGAACGCACCCCACTGGTCTGCACCATACTCCTCGAACGCACCGACCTGCCTGATGACAAGATCGACGAGGTGCTTAAACAACTCGCCGAGGCTAGCGGCCAAGGCTCACTCACCGCGCTACTCAACACACTCGAAGCGATGAACCCGCGCACACTCGCAAAGCGTGATGTGCTGCTCAAGAAATTAGTCGCGTGGAAAGCGGACGAACTCAGAGCCCAGACGCCTCGGCTCAAAGAACTCGCACGAGGCAACGGCCCAAGTAATCTCCGCCAAGCAGGTGCCGCGGCGTTGATCATGTCATCGCCTGCCCTAGATGTACTCGTCGAACTAGACAACAAGCCGATTGCTTACGAAGGCCTGGGCATGGTCAGTGATCAAGCGACTCTCAAGCAATGGGCTGTGGTGATTATGCAGCAAGCTCGCAAAGGTACACCAGCGGAGACTACCATCGCTGCGATCGATGCGATTCAGTACTTGCCTGCTGACAGTCTCACCGGCGATAACGCGACGATGTTACTTGGGCTTGCACGCGAGTCAGACCAAAACGAAATCCGCTTCGCCGCGATCCGCGCGATCAATTTATTGCCCGCTTCCGTAAAGCCCGGTGATATCAATGATCTTGATCTGACCACGATCGATATCCTCGCCATCGCGGGCATGAAGTACGACAAGGAAACCCTCACCGTCACCGCTGGTCGACCAGTTGAACTCACGCTCATCAACCCCGACACAATGGAGCACAACCTCGTGATCACCAAGCCAGGCCAAGCCCAGGGCATCGGTGCCGCGATGAGTGCCGACCCCGCTGCCGCAGCCGCGATCGGCTACGTGCCCAAAAATAATAGCGCCGTACTGCACTACACCGCGATGCTCCGCCCCGGCGAGCGGTACACCCTCCGCTTCTTCGCCCCGACGACGCCCGGCCTATACGAATACGTCTGCACGTACCCCGGCCACTACACCTCGATGCGCGGCGTCCTCGAAGTCGTTTCGCCGTAGTGATTCGCTTTGACAAGATGACAGGATTTTTCACGATTGACAGGCTAAGGCAATCTGCTTTTCGACGGCTTACTTTGCCTTGATCACATTCTGTTCATCCTGAGAATCCTGTCATCTTGTGGAAAAACAACCCGTAGCGATTGCGTTAAACTTTCGCACGTATCGCTTTAAAGCAATCGCAACAGGAACCCATCACATGGCACTGCTCCTCGGCATCGACATCGGCACCTCCGGCACAAAGACACTCCTCTGCAACACACGCGGAGCAGTCATCGCGACGGCAAACGCGCCGCACAGCATCTCGTCACCCAAGCCGGGCTGGTCAGAGCAAGACCCCGCGATGTGGTGGGCAGCCGTTGGCAAAGCGACCAAGGCCGTGCTCCGCGAAGCAGGTGCCAAGAAAGAAGACATCATCGGCGTCGGTCTCTCCGGCCAGATGCATGGCTCGGTCTTCCTCGATAGCGATGACAACGTGCTCCGCCCTGCCTTGCTCTGGAACGACCAACGCACCGCCAAACAATGCGACGACATCGAAAAAGCTGCTGGCGGGCGACGCAAGCTCATCAACATGGTTGGCAACCCCGCGCTCACCGGCTTCACCGCGCCGAAGATCCTCTGGGTCCGCGACAACGAGCCCGCCATCTTCAAGAAGACCAAGCGCGTCCTGCTTCCCAAGGACTATGTCCGCCTGTGTATGACCGGCGACTACGCGACCGAAGTCAGTGACGCCTCGGGGACACTGCTCCTCGACGTCAAGAAGCGTGCGTGGAACAAGACGCTGATGAAGAAGCTCAAGCTCGACCCCGAGCTCATGCCCAAGTGCTACGAATCACATGAAGTCACCGGGCACCTCCACGCGGTCGGCGCACGACATCTCGGCCTCGCTGAGGGTACCCCCGTCGTCGGCGGCGGCGGCGACCAAGCATGCGGCGCAGTGGGCAACGGTGTCGTGAAGTCCGGCATCGTCAGCGCGACGCTCGGTACGTCCGGCGTCGTCTTCGCGCACGCCTCCGAACCGGCTTACGACCCCGAGGGCCGAGTCCACACGATGTGCTCTGCCGTTAAGGGCCAATGGTGCGTCTTCGGTTGTATGCTCAGTGCAGGCGGCTCCTTCCAATGGTTCAAGAACGAAATGGGCCAACCCGAAGTTGACGACGCGGCGAAACGAAAGACCGATGTCTACGACCTGCTCACCCGACGCGCGAGCAAAGCACCCGCCGGTAGCGAAGGCCTGTTCTTCCTGCCCTACCTCACCGGTGAACGATGCCCATACCCCGACCCGGACGCACGCGGCGCGTTCATCGGCCTGACCGCACGCAGCAACCGCGCCGCAGTCATCCGCTCCGTCCTCGAAGGCGTGACCTATGGCATGAAGGATCAACTCGTCATCTTTGAAGAGATGGGCGTCAAGGTCTCCAAAGTCCGCTTGTCCGGCGGCGGCGCGAAGAGCGGCTTTTGGCGACAGCTCCAAGCCGACATCTACGGCAAGACCGTCTCACTCATCAACGCGGACGAAGGCCCAGCCTACGGCGCAGCACTCCTCGCTGGCGTCGGCGTCAAGACCTGGCCATGCATCCCGGCCGCCTGCCAGGCCGCGATCCGCGATGTGCAAGTCATCAAGCCTGTCCGCCCCACCGCCAAGGAATACGCCAAGTATCACGGCCAATTCCAACGCCTCTACGCCGCACTCAAGAACGAATACAAAGCCATCGCGGACTTATAAACAAAAAAATAGCCCCTGCCGAAAGGTAGAGACCACGACCCTTTACCCCAAGAAAGAAAAGAAACCATGGCCGACAAGCCCAACGTACAAGTCAACGACGCGAACATGACCACCACCTACGCGAACGCCTTCCGCCAGCACGCCAATCAACACGAAGTGATCGTCGACCTCGGGGTTAATGTTGCTAGCAAAGGTGAAGACGGCCAAGTGCAGATGCAGTTCACCATCGACAACCGCATGGTCATGAACTACGTCACCGCCAAGCGTCTCGCCGGGATGCTGGTGCAAGTTGTTCAAGCCCACGAAAAACAGTTCGGCGAAATCAAAGCCAACTAAGCCGACGCCGTAATCACGTCAGTCGTCTTGAGTGCCTTGATCGCATCAACCGCATGCTTCGGCGCACGGCTATCAACGACGAGCGTATCGATCTCGCTCCAAGTCGCGCACTGAAACGCGGGGCGACGGTCGAACTTCGTATGGTCCGCGAGGACATACACTCGGCTCGCCGCTTCGATCATGCACTGCTTAAGTCGGGCCAGTTCGTCGCTGGCCTCTCCGACGCCGCGATTGGGGTCGATGCCTCGGCAAGAGATGAACAACCGATCGAATGTGAAACGTCGGATCGTGCTCTCCGCGATGGTCCCGGCGAACGCCATCGTCTGCGGATCGAGCACCCCGCCGGTTGCAATGATCGTGACATTGGGTCGGCTGCCGAGCGATTGAATGATCGCAGCAGAGTTGGTCACGACCGTGATCGCGACATCGGGGAGCAGGTCAGCGAGCACCGTGCTGGTCGAGCTTGAGTCGAGGCCGAGGATCTCACCGGGCTTGATGTCGTCGACGACGGCCCGTGCGATCGCGCTCTTCTCATCGAGCCTTTGCGTGCTGCGATCGCGGAACGGCCGATCGTGATGCAGCGCTTCGGTCGCAACCGCTCCGCCATGGGTGCGCGAGACGAGCCCGCCTTCGCTGAGTTGTTCGAGGTCTCTGCGAATGGTCTCGGTCGTCACGCCGAACTCACGCGATAGGTCAGCGACTCGGACCATAGACTGGCGTTCGAGGCGTTCGAGGATCAGGTTTTGGCGGTGTGCGGGCATCATGGCGCGGGGCCTTTAGGGTTGGCATGTCCTGTGCGAGTAAGACATCGATCGTTGCATACGACATCAAATCCAAGTTAAATCATACACAAAACCCACATAAAGCCAAACTTTTATTAAATTAATTGCGATTCACGTGGCCTTTGTGTACTATTTCAGTCTATCCCAATAAATCTACCCCGGCCGAAGGAGGCCTCGCATGACCACACCAAACAACCTCAAGCACGTCACCCGCTATTGGAAAGACGACGAAGCTGCCAAGCTCACCGACGGCCTAGACCGCCTCGTGTATCGCTCCAACAGCCTCGGCGACGACCAGCGCGTCACCAACACAGGCGGCGGCAACACCTCCTCCAAAATCGAAGAAACCGATCCACTCACCGGCGAAGTCACCGAAGTGCTCTGGGTCAAGGGCTCCGGCGGTGACCTGCGCACCTCCAAACGCCCTAACTTCGCCGCGCTCGAGATGAGCAAACTCAACCAGCTCAAAACCGTTTACGCCAACATGCCCAACAACGGCATCAAGACACCCGCCGAAGATGAGATGGTCGCGCTGTACAAACACTGCACCTACAACCTCAACCCCCGCGCTTCGTCGATCGATACCCCGCTGCACGCTTTCGTCCCGCACAAGTTCGTCGACCACACGCACCCCAACTCACTGATCTCCATTGCCGCGAGCGCGAACGGCCCCGCCGTGATGAAAGAAGTCTTCGGCGATGATCTGTTCTGGCTCCCTTGGATGCGACCCGGCTTCGAGCTCGGCCTCGCACTCGAAGAAGGCTGCAAAGAAAACCCAAGCGCCAAGGGCGCGATCATGGGCCAGCACGGCCTGATCAACTGGGCCGACGATGACACCGAGTGCTACGACCTCTCGCTCGACCTCATCAACAAAGCCGCCCAATACATTGAAGACCGCGATAAAGGCGACGACACATTCGGTGGAGCAAAGTACAAATCGCTAGATGAAGAAGCACGCAACGACGTGCTCATCAAGCTCTTGCCTTGGCTCCGCGGCAAAGTCAGCACACACAAGCGCATGATCGGCACGGTCCAAGCCGATGACAAGATCCTTCGCTTCGTGAACTCTAATGACGCCCCGCGATTGGCCGAGCTTGGTACATCCTGCCCCGACCACTTCCTGCGTACGAAGATCAAGCCGTTGTATGTCGACTGGGACCCCACCACCGGCGACCTCGACGCGCTCAAGGCCAAGATCGAAGCGGGCCTAGAACAGTACGTCAAGGACTACGCCGCCTACTATGAAAACTGCAAGCACGACAACAGCCCGGCGATGCGTCAACCGAACCCGACCGTCGTGCTCATCCCCGGCGTCGGCATGGTCGCGTGGGGCAAGAACAAGTCTGAATCCCGCGTTACCGCCGAGTTCTACAACTGCGCGGTTGAGGTGATGCGTGGTGCCGAGGCTATCGGCGGCTACATCGCCCTGCCTCAGCAAGAAGCATTCGACATCGAGTACTGGTTGCTCGAAGAAGCCAAGCTCCAACGCATGCCCCCCGATAAGCCCCTGGCTGGCCACGTCTGCGTCATCGTCGGCGGCGGCTCCGGCATCGGTCGCGCCACCGCGCACCGGCTTATGCCTGAGGACGCGCACGTCGTCGCGGCAGACCTCGCCATCGAAGGCGCAGAGGAAACCGCCAAGGAAATCACCGACCAGTACGGCGTCGGCATCGGCGTCGCGGGCACGGGCTTGTCGGGCTGCGGCCCCGCTATCGGATTGCCGATCGACATGACCGACCGCGCCAAGTGCAAGGCCATGCTCGACCAAGTCGTTCTCGCCTACGGCGGCATCGACGACATCATCATCACCGCCGGCCTCTTCGCCGCGCCCGATGACAACGGCGTCGTCGCCGACATCCTCTACAAAAAATCCTACGAAGTAAACGTCGTCGGCCCGACCTTCCTCTCCGAAGAAGCCGGCAAGGTCTTCGCCGAGCAAGGCATGGATGGCTCGATCGTCATCACCACCTCTGTCAACGCCGTCGTCGCCAAGCAAGGCTCAATCGCATACGACACGTCTAAGGCCGCATCGAACCACCTCATCCGCGAGTTGGCCGTCACCCTCGCACCCAACGTCCGCGTCAACGGCGTCGCACCCGCGACCGTCATCGAAGGCAGCAAAATGTTCCCCCGCGAACGTGTCATGGCATCCCTCGCCAAGTACTCGATCGCATTTGAAACAACCGAATCCGACGAATCCCTGCTCCACAAGCTCGGCCGGTTCTACGCCTCCCGCAACCTGCTCGACGCGGTGATCAGCCCTAAAGACCAAGCTGAGGCCATCTACCAGATGCTCGGCCCCGCATTCAAGAAAACTACCGGCGCGATCATCCACGTCGATGGCGGACTGACAGACGCTTTCCTTCGATAAAGCAACGCAACAACA
>JBGCDC010000337.1:0-2739 GCA_045105055.1 Phycisphaeraceae bacterium
CTCGATAGTTAAGCACAGGGTCAGTGCCGTTCATAAGATTCGGATTTCTTGGGAGACCGAACCGGATGGTCCTGTGGCCTCATGTAGATGGGCATACTTATTTCAGTTTCGTATTCGAGGTTTAACGCCGTACAAGCATTACGAAATTGAGATTATTGAGCCACAATAGTTTCTAGTTCCGATTCAAATCTGCGTTCATCCGCGTATATCTGCGGTTCCAACTTGCCTTGAACTTTGCGCCTTCGCGCCTTCGCGTGAGATAAAACATCTCAAGGTTTCACAGTATCATGTGCCTTCCACTTACCGAGCACGAGAGAGCGATTATGGATCTGAACACGATTGAAAAAGAAGCGAATGCTTCGATGCACAAGGCCGTTGATTACCTCAAGAGCGAGCTCAAGGGGGTTCGTACCGGGCGGGCTTCGCCGGCGCTGATCGAGTTTGTCAAGATCGAGGCGTATGGCACCGAGTCGGAGCTGCGGTCGCTGGCAATGGTGCAGGCCCCCGAGCCTTCGCAGTTGCTCGTGAAGCCGTTCGATCCAGGCACGGTACAGGACATCATCCGCGGCATCGAAAAAGCCGGTCTCGGCTTGAACCCGCAGGCCGATGGCAAGCAGGTCCGCATCTCGATTCCGCCTTTGTCTGGCGACCGTCGCAAGGAACTCATTGCGTCCTGCAAATCCATGGGCGAGCAGGCGAAGGTCACCATCCGCAACGCGCGGCGTGATGCGAACAAGCACATCGATCAGGCTGAAAAAGATAAGTCGCTTGGCCTAAGTGAGGATGACATCAAGGGGGCTAAGGACGATATCCAAGGCCTGCTCAAAAAGAACGAGGCCGAGGTCGACACGCTGGTCAATACAAAGTCGAAGCAGATCGAAGAAGTCTAAAAGCGATTTACTTTCCGTTCTCGTTTTTGTAATCGCCCACACGGCGGGCGGTCAGGGCTTCGCCCAGACACCCCGAAGATGGCGGGCTCTGAAGAAAATTAGACCAATTAAAAACAACCCGCGTTTAAAAACGCGGGTTGTTTCTTTTACTTGGTTGTCGGTGGTGATTAGAAGTCCCAAGGCACTTCGATGCGGAGTTCTTCGTTATTGTCTTCGCGGACGATCTGGCCATCCACAATCGTGACGGAGGAATGGAACTCACGGCGACGGTTTTTGTCGCGTTTTGGCGGGTCGTACTTTTCACCTTTTTCAAGCTTGTCGGCTCGGCCTTCAGAGATGAAGCCTTCGAGTTTGTTCTTGACCCACTCGTCGCGTTTGACCTGGTTGTCGCCGTCTTCGCCGATCATGAGCTTAAACTTCAGGCGGTTTGCCATCGGGATTTCGCCCTTGCTTTTGAAGGTTTTCTTGCCGTGCTTCATCACGAACTCTTCGGCGAGCTGTTGTAGACGAATGTCTTCTTCTGCGGTCCATTTCGGGGGCAAGTTTTCGTAGACGTAGATGATGGTGTTTAGTTCGACTTGTTGCTTTGGAACAGAAGGTGGGTAGTGGACGCTTGGCCACTTGTCCGGGTTCATGAGCATGTCGGTGATGATGATGGCGCCGATGCCGTGCGCGCCTCGGCAGTGCGACGAGTCCTTGGTGTAGTAGTCGAGTTCTTCGAGGCGGAACTGGATGGCCATCTTTCGGGCACGCGGGGTGCCGTGATAGATCGCGGCCATGTCGGCGAAGTACTCGTGCATGGTCGAGTAGAGGTCGCTGTACCGGTCGTAGAGCTGGATGTTGTCTCGGGTAGAGATCGTTTCGGTGATGTAGTTGTGGCCCAGTTCGTGCCAGACGATGACTTCGGCGATGTCGCCGAGCGTGTAGCCGTGCATTTCAGCGAGCTTGCCGCCGGCCGCCTGGGTGCTGTCGACCATGAGCGGCTTCCACGTGACAAGGATCGTGAGGTCCACGACTTCCCACTCGCCGGTCTTGCGGTTGTACTCTTGTTCGGGATAGACGGCTTGTAAGCCTAGCTCTCGGCTGGGCACGTAGTTGGCCCAGAAGTCTTTGCCCCAGATCTCGGCTTCGAAGCTGTTCTTCTCTTGCTTCTTCGTGCCTTGCCACCACTTGGGGCGGTACTTCGGTGCGTACTCGTTCATGTGGCGGATCGCCGCTTGCTTCTCGCGTGAGAGGTGACGCTGCTTGGACCGCATCTCGAGGTACATCTCTTGGACCTCTTCCATCTTATGGCTGAGGTACGCCGCCTCGTATCGCTCGTAGATTTCCATCGCTTCGATGGCGTCTTTTTGCTGCTCTGCTTCGCGCTCTTTGCGTCGCTCTTCCGCGATCTGTCGTCGCTTTTCACGCATCTGCTCAGGCGTGAGCTGGGCGTCGTCTTGTACAGACTGCACGGCCAAGGGCTTTGCGTCGGCAGGCAGTGCGGAGGTCGCGAAGCTGGCGGAGCCTAGCAGGACGCCACCGATGAGCGCGAGCAAGGCGGGCGTCGTAAATAACATGGGAAAACGATAGCGTTTGGTTTGAATTGACATTTTTGTCCCGGTCCCGGTTGATGTGATAATCGAATCTTGTGAGCCTTCTCTAAGTATCTATCCTAGAGGTATGGGTGGGTCTTGCAAAGTGTTTTGTGCCGTGTCTGGCTTCGGGCCGACATCGGCTTGAGCCCGTCCTATGATATGGGCATGCAGGCCCTAGACACCCAGCTCGAACAAGACTTAGACATTCCTGCCGTGATTGCCGGCGACAGGCGACTTTCTGTCCATGAGGCGATTCGGCTGTACCACGAGGC
>JBGCDC010000338.1:0-9537 GCA_045105055.1 Phycisphaeraceae bacterium
CGACGACTTGCGGGATGATTTCCCCTGCTTTTTCGATGACGACGGTGTCGTTGAGCCGGATGTCTTTGCGGAGGACTTCGCCGAAGTTGTGGAGGGTGGCGTGGCTGACGGTGGTGCCCGCCAAGAGCGTAGGCTGCATGCTTGCGCGGGGGGTGAGCTTGCCGGTCTTCCCGACTTGCCAGTTGACTTCGAGGAGTTTGGTGCGGGCTTGCTCGGCTGCGAATTTGTAGGCGATGCACCATCGCGGTGCTTTGCTGGTGACGCCGAGTTGGTCTTGGAGGTTGTAGTCGTTGACCTTGATGACAACGCCGTCGGTCGCGAAGGGGAGTTGGTGACGGAGTTGATCGAAGTCTTGGACCCAAGCCCAGGCTCCGTCGGCAGAGTCGACGACGGCTTCGTGTTCGTGGACAGGTAGGCCGAGTTGTGCAATGTGCCGGATGAAGTCGGTATGTGTGAGGTAGCTGGTTTCGCTGCTGATTTCACCTTTGCCATAGGCGACGAATTGAAGGCCGCGGATGACTTTCGATGGGTCTTTTTGCTTGAGTGTCCCGGCGGTGGTGTTGCGCGGGTTCATGAAAGGATCTTCACCGGCGGCGATCTTTTTTATGTTGACTTGGTCGAAGGTGGCTTGCGGTAAGTAGATCTCGCCACGGACTTCGAGCACGTCCGGAATGTTTTTTCCATTTAGCACAAGGGGGATGTGGCGGACGGTTTTGATATTGTGGGTGATGTCATCGCCCTTGGTACCATCGCCTCGGGTGAGTGCTTGTACGAGTTGGCCTTGCTCGTAGCGTAGGGCGAGGGCCACGCCGTCGACCTTGGGCTCCATAACCAATGCGAGTTGATCGGTCTCGGCGAGCTTGCAGGTCCGGGAGTACCAAGTGTTGAGTTCATCTTGGTTGTAGGTGTTGTCGATCGACAGCATGGGGCTGCTGTGCGGTTTGGTTTCGAAGCCGGAGATCGGCTCGCCGCCGACGCGGTGGGTAGGGGAGTCGGGGGTGACGAGTTCGGGGTGCTCGGCTTCGAGTTGTTCGAGCTCTTTGAGCGCGTGGTCAAAGGCGATGTCGGATAGGCCCGTGGGTTGGCCTAGGCGGTAAAGGCGGTCGGCTTCGTTGAGTTTCTCACGGAGCTGAGCGATGTGTGTTGCTGCGGGGTCTGGCATAAAGGGATTTTACTGGATGGACGTGAAAAGCCCACGCTTAGAAAACGTGGGCTTTGAGGGGTTTTTGATTTAGATTGAAATACTATGAGCGGATGGCTTTTTCGAGGAGCTGTCGGCCGTTGCGGTGTGGGCACTGTTGTGCTTTGCGTCGGAGCATTTCGATTTGGCCGTTGCGCTTGAGCAAGCGGACGAGTTCGAAGAGGCGGTTATCTCGATCTCGTGTGTAGCGGGGGAAGGCCTGTTCGAGTTCGACGCGTGTGTACTTGGTGAGCGGGTCGTCGAGGCCGGTCTGTACGACGGCCCATTGGAAGAGCGGGCCCGGGTCGGTGCTGTACCGGAAAGTGTCGAGGCAGGCGTCGAGCTGCTGTTCGTCGGAGGAGAAGGCGTCGTCGCATCCGTCGGGCAGGTCCCAGAGCTCGCGTTTGCCCCCGTTGGAGCCTTCGAGATCGTCTAGCCAGCCTGCGCTGGGTTTATTACTTGCGTTGGTGCTCATGCTCATGTCCTGTCCGAGTCCTTTCGGCGTGGGGTTGTTCCGTTTATTGATTTGCTCGCCGGAAACCAGCGGTGCGATCGCGGTATTAAGTGTTGTATTTCGTTTGTTCGCAAAGTCGATACGTAGGCGTTGTGCCGCGATGCCGTTGTGCGATGCGGGCTGTGCGTCTCTGACGACGCCGGTGCCCCATTCGGGTTTATTGGGGTGAGCGACTTTGTCGCCGACCTGAAAGTGTGTGGGTTTATTTATCAAAGCGGAGCCTAGATAGGTCGCGTACTCTCCAACTCGTTTCCACTATCGAGTATGACTTGATGTCCTGTTGGCCGTGGCCATGAGGTCGTTTGCGTCTTCCCGGATGGTCTGTAAAAACGGACACTAAGCACTCACGATTGAATGAGCAAACTTGCGGGCAGAAGGAAACGAAACAACAATTTTTCTTTAATCCGGCAGACCTGGAAGTGATCTGCGAGAACAATTGTAGCTTAGCAGGCCATAATTGCAAGCAAATACGAGTTATCCACGACGCGAAGCCTGTAGCGTGTCGATCAGCATGATTTTCTGCCAGATCTTGGTCGCAAGTGTTGAGGTGAGATTCTCTACTTCTTCGACGGCCTGTAGCACGACGCCGTCTTGCGAGTTCTGAGCATAAAGGGCTGCGAGCTTGCCGATCAGCGCGAGTAAATCTACGCAGTAATCGAGATATCGGCCGAGCAGGTACGGGTCCATATGCTCGCTTTCTTTGTCCCAAGGCGAGCTTTCGCGGTGCTCGTGCCATTGCGGGTCTTTGGAGAGCTGATGCATATCGATGACGTGGGCGAGGGCTCGGAGTTCTTGCAGGGCGCGAAGGGCTCGCCGACGTTTGATCCGCATCTCTAGCGTGAGTAGGAACAGCACGGCGAGGCCGAGGTAGATCAGCGTGCTGATACCCGAGTTGATGCCGTCGAGCATGGCCCAGCCGTCAGACTGCGTGAACTTGAGGTGGTAGGCGAGTTTCGCGGTTACGGCGATCATGACCAGCGCGAGCACCGCAGACACGACGCGGATCCAAATGATCGGCTCTGGGATCGACTTCGCTAGGCTGACCGCCTCGGCCGCCGCGGCGCGTGTGTCGTGTGCGACCTTGGCTAGGTTGCGTTTGGGCAGGCGTGTTTCGATCCGTTGCGCCAACAGCTCGATCGTCATAACGATTCGATCCGGTTCGAGCTCGGCTTGTTTACGCTGCGAAGCCATCGCCTAAAGCATAAACTAAATCGTTTCCCCAACTTTGCAAAAGGTGTGCCATGTCTTCCCGCGATCTATCACGTAAACAGTCCTCAATTGTTAAGCGGTACTACGACAACCTCGAGACGATCGTCGCGAATCGACTCCAGGAAGCGATCACTGATTTATACCTCGAGGAATCGGACAAGAAGCGGGCAAGCTTATGGAAAAAAGTTAAAACGCAGTTGGATAAGACGCCAGCCGACCCGTCGCTGGTTCAGCAGATCGTTGAGGATTCTGATGTTGAGAAACTCGCCAAGTTGGTGAATGACCTGATCGCGGGACGGGTGGTCAAGCGGGAGTGAGTTCAGGCTTCGGTGAGGACGAGTGCTTCGTCGGCGACGATATCGCCGAGCAGTTCTTTGCGCCAGCCGGTGTTGACGGGCAGCTGCGGGATGGGGCGACCATCGAGGACGGCGCTGACCAGCGGGCCTAGCTCGCGTTTGCTGGTGACGGCGGCGGGTGTGATCGAGTTTGCTTCGCAGCCTTCTGCGATACGCTCCCAAAGTGCATTGACGGCGTGGCGCAGCTCGTCTCGGCTGTGATTAGGCGGTATTGGCTTGTAGGGGTGTGGCCCAGCGATCGCGGCTTCGATGGTTTCGATAACGGCTTCGCCGTGCTGCTCTGCGATGGGGCGGGGGACGAATTTAATCGCGCCGACCAAGTGCTGCTCACGGGGTAGGGTTTCTGCGATTTCATAGGCCGCCTCATCGGCGAGTAGGCCACGAGGGGTCACGTTCAAATCGCGAGCCAGTGTTTCGCGCCAGACGAGTAGGCCGTTGAAGACGGCGCGTTTTTTACGCGAGAGTTTGTTGAGTCCCTTGGCTTTTACCTTGCGAGCAAGCGGGTCGAAAGCGTATCGCTTCGGATCGCACCACTCTGCACAGGCTTGCTCTGCGAACGATCGGTTGCCCAGCTCGTCGAGTTTTTCCAGCATCCACGCATGGATCGCACAGAGGTATCGCACATCGCCCGCGGCGTAGTGGATCTGCTGCGGCGTTAATGGTCGGCGGTCCCACTTGCTGAATTTCGCGCCCGCGTCATGCTCGACGCCGAGGATCGCTTGGATCGTGTTACCTAGGGACAGCGGGTAATCGAGGCCGACGAGCCCGGCGACGACTTGCGTGTCGAATAGGTTCGCTGCTGGTTTGCCCGTCAGCCGATAGACCGGCTCGATGTCTTGTGCCCCGGCGTGGAGGATTTTGCACAGCGACTCGTCGTTAAGCAGTGCCCACCAACTCGATAGGTTTTTGATCGCAATGGGATCAATGAGCAGGACGCGTTCAGTCGTCGCTGCTTGGATCACACAGAGGTGTGGATAGTAGGAGTCCTCGCCGATGAATTCGGTGTCATAGCCGAAGGTGCCTGCGGAGCGGAGGTAATCGACCGCCTCGGCGAGTTTCTCTGGCGTGTCGATCAGCACGGGCTCATCCACGCAGACCATAGGATGCTCAATGATCGGTGGCGGGATGAACGGCTCGTCGTTGTTATGCGCAGCTTCATCGCTCATGCTGCGGTGACGGCCGCGATAGCTTTTGCTGGTGTGCTTTACACCGTTCGAGACTGGCTTGTCGTGCGTACTCAATCGGGGTCGGCCTCTGTGCTGTTCGTCGAGGCGACGGTGTGCTGGGCCGCTTCTTGTGTGAGATAAAATCGGCCGATCGAGACCTGCAATTGTTCCTGATTATCTTCGGCGCGGAAGTTGTAGTGACCTTCCATTGTGCCCCAAGTCGTCGGCAGCACCGCGAAACTGTGGTACTTAAACGCTTCGCCCGGAGCGAGGCGTGGCATCTGCCCGACAACACCCTCGCCGTCAACAACACGCAGCTCGCCTTTGGCATCGATGAGGTCCCAGTGGCGTGACAACAAAGTCACGGTCCGATCGCTCTCGTTGAGGATGACGATGCGGTAGCCAAAGACAAATTCATTGTCTTCTGGTGTGGACTCGTCGGGTAGAAAAAATGCGTTCGCACCGACCCGCACGCCGTGCGTTGTAACGTCTGACATCAGTGGATAGGTGGCTGCATCGCTCATAGTCAAAAGCTCTTCGCTACCAGTATAACCTCGCGAAGCGTTTAGACCGCGCTGGCCCAAAGCAACCCTGCTTGCACGAGTAGCATCCCGTCCAAAGCGACCATGAAATACAGCACGCCACGGTCAGGCCGAAGGATCGCGATGAGGCCTGTTACACAAGCGCAACAGATGAGCAACGCACTCGCGTAGGGCCAGGGATTCAAGGTCGAGCACAACGCGCTAAGCGTGATCAAGGCGAACGCAACACGCTGAGTCTGATCCACGCCGAGCATGATCGGTAGTGTCGCAATGCCCGATCGCCGATCACGTTGCATGTCGGGTAGGTCGAAAGGTAGTGCGACCGCTGCGATGAAGAAAAAACGAGCGAGCAGTACGAAGATTGTGCTGGCGTTCAATGCGATCCCGTTATCAAGCATCGGCAAGCCCGCCGTTGCATAGGTCCAGACCAGTGCGATGAGGATGAGCTTCGCGCCGGGTAGCGCTTTGAGTCGGATCCATCTACCGCGCAGACGTATGACTGGCAGGCAGTAACCCACCGCGACGGCTCCAGCAATCGGCAAGGAGAGTAATGCAGCGGAACTAAGTTGCCAGGCAAGTATGACCGTGCCTGCGGCGCTGATTGCGGTGGTGCCCCAGAGCAAGCCGCGATGCGAAGCGACCCATCGCTCGTGCTCGCTGTCGCCGGGGCTAGGCTCGACGAGCCGGTCGAGGTTATAGATCACCAGTGTGCAGCAAAAGACCAGGCCGACTGCAGCATCAATGCGAATCGGCACGCCTAGTAGCGCGCCGCTCGACGCGGTCAGAGCGGCTCCGCAAAGCGCGACGTAAAGATTGGTGAACACGACCCATGGCACGGCCGTACCATAGCACTGCGCGAGCTGTTGCATGCCGCGAACCCTACCTAGCCCAAGGCCGAGATGATGTATCTAGCACGTTTTTTGTTCGCACTCTTGATCGCTTTTGTTGCTCCCTGGCCTAGCATCGCCGAGCCTGACGCTAAGGAATCAGAGTCCAAGGCTAAGGCCGACAACGACTGGTCGGTCACCGAGCACGAAGTCAGTATCGCGGGCAAGGCTATTGCCTACACCGCGACGGCTGGCACTATCCAACTCAAAGACGATAAAAACGACAAAACTAAAGCCAATATGTTCTTCATCGCCTACACGGGCAAGCACGAAGGCAAGCCACAAGACCGCCCGGTCATGTTCTGCTTCAACGGCGGCCCGGGCTCGTCGAGTGTCTGGCTACATATGGGCTGCTTCGGCCCACGCCGCGTGCATACGGACGACATCGGCCACGCGGTCGGCCCGCCATACTCGCTCAAGGACAACGCGCTCAGTTTGCTCGACACGACCGACCTCGTCTTCATCGACCCAGTCTCCACCGGCTTCTCCCGCGTCGAAGAAGGCACCAGCACCAGCGAGTATCACAGCGTCAGCGGCGACATCAATTCCGTCGCTGAGTTCATCCGCCTATGGATCACGAAGAATGATCGCTGGTTGAGCCCAAAATATCTGGCTGGCGAGTCCTATGGCACTACACGCGCCGCAGGCGTCACCAACCGCCTGCAGTCCAGCGGCATCGATGTCAATGGCGTTGTCCTCGTCTCCGCGGTTCTCAGCTTTCAGACCCTACGTTTCGATGAAGGCAACGACTTGCCTTACCAACTCTACCTGCCGACCTATCCCGCGCTGGCGCATTATCACAGGCGGCTTGATGACAACTTGCAGAAGCGCAAGCTGCCCGAGTTGCTTGATGAAGTCGAGATGTTTTCTCGCAAGGTTTATGGCCCCGCGTTGATGCTCGGTACCGATTTAAGCAACGAGGACAGGCAGAAGCTCGCCGACCAACTCGCACGCTATACCGGCTTGGACAGCGAGTTGATCCTTGATTCAAATCTGCGTGTCCCGCAATGGCGCTTCGGTGGCAATTTGTTGAAAGAACAGAGCAAAGCCATCGGCCGATTCGATGGACGCATCATCGGGCCAGACCTTGACAAAGCAACCGACAGCAGCGGGGCAACCGACCCGAGCTACTCCCGTGTGGCTGGCGGCTTTACCGCGACATTCAATGACTACGTACGTGGCGAACTCGGCTACGACACCGATATGAACTACGGCATCCTTGTCGGCGTGCGTTGGAACTACGACCGGGCGAAAAGCAACTACCTCAACGTCGCAGGCGATCTCCGTAAAGCCATGGCCGAGAACCCGAAGCTGCGTGTCTATGTTGCGGCCGGTTACTACGACTTGGCAACGCCATACCACGCCGCGGAATACACGATCAACCACAGCATCACGCACCCCCATGCCCGTAAGCGTGTTCAGTTCGGCTACTTCGAGTCGGGGCACATGGTCTTCACGCACAAGCCGTCGCTAGAGAAACTGCGTGGCGAATTGGTCGATTTTTTCTCAGATAGTGCTAAATAGGCCCAATAATGACCTATTTTATCCAGATTCTGACAAAAGACACGCTCCGATTATGACGATAATGGCTATGTTGCGGCGGTTGTCGCGTGATACCCGCCCAACGAATTGGAGCCGATTATGCTGCCTAAGCGATCCCGCCGACAAGATGCCGACACGTTGACCTGGGAATACCTAGACGGCGAGATTTCGCCTTCGCGAGCTCAACGCTTGTCGAAGATCTTGACTGAGAAAGCCGCGGCTCGGCAACGCTTTGTCGAAGCGGCCACGATGCACGGTATGCTGTTTGATTACTTCAAAAACGCGCAAGCCAAGGCCGATGAACAAGCCCAAGCCGAAGAGCAGCCGCGCCGTCGTAAGCGTCGTCGCTGGTCCGCGGCCTGATCGGTCGTTCAACACGGTCCCGATATCATGCGCGGTGATGCTAAGCTGATCGAGTTAAGCAAGGGCCACCGCGTTGACCAAATCTCATTCCAATTTGCAAGTAATCGCAACCGACGCTGACACGCGTCGGCATGTATGGACTCGCCCGGGCGTCTTGGCTGGGGTTGTGATCGCCGTAGTGATCTATGGCTCGTTGATCCCCTTTGATTTTCATTGGTCCGATGCCGTCGCTAAACACGGTGGCGTGATGCCTGCGCTTTTCGATATATTCACGTCGCCACAGTGGATCGCCGCGAAGACTGGTGAGTCGTCGATCGGCTTATCGTTCGCGATGAGCGACCTATTGATGAACTTATTTTTGTACTTGCCCTTAGGCGTGACCCTTCGCATGGCGCTGCGCAAGATTTGGCGGTCTTCGCCGTTCGAGGTGTTTGGCACTGCTTTTCTCGCGTTGGGTTTGTCGTGGTCGGTCGAGTCGCTGCAAGGCCTGATGCCGATGCGTGTCGCCTCGCTCAATGATGTCCTAGCCAATACCGGTGCCGCGTTCCTCGCCGCACTCATCGCGCCGGGTGTTTGGCATCTCTACAAGACCAGCGCGTTTTGGCTTTACTGCAGGCTGTCGGGCGTGCTCGGTCGGCTCAGGCATTTCGGACAACGCCCGGCCGTCGTCATCACGCTTGCTGTCATCAACGCCGTCGTCATCGGCCTGTGGTATTTTGGCGAGCTGCAGAAAGCGGGTGTCGGCGAAATGTCGCCCGCCGCACTGCCGTTCGAGCGTGTGTTTGCGTTGCCTTATGACCTAGGCGTCGTGGTGCTTGGCGAAGCGCTCTTGGCCTACGCGGGGATTGGCTGCCTGTTGCTCTTACTGACCTATACCGGCGTGCAGCGAGTGGCGATGGGCTGGGTGGTGCTCGCTGTGGTGGTGCTCGCCTTCGCCGCAGAAATCTCACGCGCCGCAACACGCAACACCGCACCGGATATCACGAGCCCGCTCCTCGCGTTCAGCGCCGCAGCCATCATGGCCGTGACGATCTACACGTTCTCCTATGCGGTTAGGCGCAGCAACCGTCGACATCGCGATGCCAATTTCGATGGCCCTGATCGTCGGCGAGCGCCGCATGATTACGCTTAAACGCGATGGACTACTCGCCGAGTACACGTTTCCTTCGCAGAATGTGGTGGTAGTGCTGTGCGAAGCGATGCGCCTCGTCCCGCGCGGCCTGCACCAGCTTCAAGCCTAAATTGTTTCGGCTCAGCCGAATCGGCTCGGCCTTGGCCTGCACGTAGATCAGCTCTTCCTTCTTCGCAAGCGAAATCACCATCGGCGGCTTCACATCCAACTGCTCAAAGGCTTCTTGTGCCGCGTGTAGCTGCCCGAGCCCGCCATCGATCACGATGACATCCGGGTACAGCTCGTTACCCGCGCCAGCTTCGCTATACCGACGCGACACGACCTCGCGGATACTGGCGTAGTCATCGTTGATGCGGCCGCCTGACATGTTCGGGGCAACCGACTGGATTTTGTAGCGGCGGTATTCGTTTTTCAACGGCCGACCATCGACGAAGCACACCTTGCTGCCGACGGTTTCGTTGCCTTGCAAGTGCGCAATATCGATACACTCGATGCAGCGGATGGGCTTGTCCATACCGAGCGTTTTGCGCAGGGATTCAAGGCCCTTCTTCGGGTCTTGGTAGAAGCTCTCCGCCTCGGGTTGCCAGTTGTCAGTTTTCTTTCCGCGGTCGTCGAGCTTTTCGATTGCGACGATCTGATCGCGGAG
>JBGCDC010000339.1:0-2582 GCA_045105055.1 Phycisphaeraceae bacterium
GGCGGGCCTGTTCGCTGCGGCGATGAGCAGCCTCGACTCGGTCATCAACGCGATGGCGTCGAGCGTATCCTCGGACATCCTTGGTCCGCTGCGTAAGCGTGATCAAAAACAAGAACAAACCGGCAGCAGCAACTGGCTACAGCGCCTACTCGTCGTCGCGATGGGGGCGATGCTCACTGGCGCCGCGATCGGGATGGTCGCGTTGTACGACCCTGATTCCGACATGCTGATCCCGTTTGCCTTGGGCGTGATGACGTTTGCCTATGCGGGGCTGATGGGCGTGTTTCTGTCGGTGCTGTTGACGGGGCGTGGTAGCACGCTCAGCGTGATTAGTGCACTGGTTGTGGGCATGGTTGTGATCGCAGCCTCGCGATACGTACCGTATGTGGCCGATCTGCCCATCGCGTGGCCGTACTGGATGGTGCTCGCCACGGCCGGCAGTTTCGGAATCTGCCTACTCGGCTCGCCACGACATTCAGGCGGCATGTAAGTGCCGAGCCCGCTCAACGTCGTTATCATCCTGACGTTGTACTTTCCCTACCAGATAACCCCGGAGTTAACCGATGAAACGATCTTCTCTTTATGTTCTTGCCGCCGCGCTGATCGCCGCGTTCACCCTTGCTCTCTTGCCGACCCAGCAGACCGTGTCTGCGGATAACCACGGCGACAGCAAGAAGGTCATCCATGAAACCATGGAAGTGCTCGGCTCGACGTACCGCCTGGTCCGCCGACAGATGAGTAAGCCCGACATGAACGCGGACACCGCCGATAAGCTAGCGACGATGATCGATGCGTCCGTCAAGGCCAAGGCCCACTTGCCCGAGACCGCTTCGACCGACGACCTCAAGGATTCCTACCGCGTGGTCATGAACAAGCTAATCGTCGCACTGGCTAACGCTGAGAACGCCGCCCTCGAAGGCGACAACGCGAAGCTCAAGCAGTTCGTTCTCGAAGCCAACCAAGTCAAGGGCGAAGGCCACGAACTCTTCATCCCAGAAGAAGACTAAGCCCAATCCGCTTCGTTTTTAGAAACTACAAGAGCCCCCGCCGCAAGGTGGGGGTTTTCTATTGGCCAAGTCTATTACGGGCTACTTGTTGCCGACTATTTTTTATCCGTCATCGCTTCGGTAGAGCGGTGGTCGCGATACCGCTTGCCAGCAGGCGTTAGTTTGCCTTCGGCGATCAGTGCACGGTTTTCTTTCATATTGAAAATCGCGTACCGCTCGATGAAGTCGTATTGATCCATTGCATCGAGGTAGCTCCCGATACGGCTGGCGTTTTGCTTCAGCGAGGGGTTGTGGTTTTTGACCCAGCGTGCCCCGTTGTTGAATTCTGTGACCCAGAGCGGCTTACCCGTGCGCTCGTGGATTTCGCGAAGCCAAGCGATGAACTTTTCATCGGACCACCCGCCCTTGTAGTAGTGGACGGTAACAAAGTCGACGCGGTAGCCGCGCTTATTCGCCTTATCCATAAACTCGTAGAGCCAGTCGATCGTGCCGTCGGTTGTGCACGGGCTGCCTAGGCGTAAGCCGGATTCTTGAAGCTTTGGCCAGAGCCTAAGCACCTGCTCCATGCTCATGTTGGCTTGGTCCTTCTGCATCGGCTCGTTGAAGCCGAGCAGGTGCGTCACGTTTTCTTTGCGGTTGATCTTGTCCGACACGTTCCATTTCGCGTTGTGCCGCATCGGGACGTATTCCATGTCGAGCGTTGATTCGCCGCCGGCTCCCCAGTCGTATCGCCAGCGAGCGTCGAGCATCGCCGAGGGTTCTGCCTTCCCGCCATAGCCTTTCTTAGCCGTCCATCGCCAAGGGAACACGCGAATGAATGAGACCTTCCCTCTTAGTTGTGCGGGCAGCTGCTTTAGCTTGATGTCCCGGTCCTTCGCGATGAACACTTTGCTCGCGCCGGTGCCGTCTTCGTTCTCAGCGAGGGTCACCATGTAGCCATGCTTGAGGATGAACGAAGCGATCTTGTCCTCGTCTTCGCCGAGCTGGGCCGATTTGTAGTAAGTGTGGAGGTTATAGCGTCGGCCGTCACCCTGATAGCGAACCTGGTTGTAGGTGGTCAATGGCTGATAGGTTTTGCCGTGCGGCAGAACGATGCTGCCCTGGACCATCGGAGCGATGCGGATGTTCTTACCCAGTTCCGCGGGCTCGCCGTTGATGCGTAAGTGTTGGAGATAGCTCGCGTTGACCTGTGATGGGCGGAGGCGTTTGAATACGAGTGAGGCGTTTTCTGAGTTGAGATGAACCTCGCCATTTTGGATCGGGGCATTACCACCCTGAATGATGAGTTGGCTTGCGCCCCCCAGCTCATATCGCTGGCCGGTAATCGCATTGATGGTTTGCACGCCCTTGCTCAGTTTGATGACTTTAGGCGACTGCGTTTCATCGGCCGTCGGATTACTTGCATTGGCCGGTACATGAGACGCAGGGATCAGCGCGAGCAGCAAGAGGGCAATCAAAAGTCGCTGTGCGTTGAATCCATACAGGGTGGAGTGAGGGCTAATTTGGCGAGCGTGCGTCGTAGTGTTTGTCATGATAAAACGATTGATAAAGGATCAAAGCTAGCGCGGTTGCGAC
>JBGCDC010000340.1:0-1867 GCA_045105055.1 Phycisphaeraceae bacterium
CACCTCCTAAAACCCCTCGGCTACCGCGTCGGCCTCACCGGAAAAGTCCACGTCAAACCAAAGGAAGCCTTCCCCTTCCAAAAAGTCCCCGGCTTCGACCCCTCCTGCGTCCGCGAACCCACCAAACCTCACGACCTCTCCGGCACCAAAAACTTCATCACCGCAGACCCCGCCAAGCCCTTCTGCCTCGTCGTCGCCCTCACCGAACCCCACGCCCCCTGGGTCATGGGCGACGCCTCACAATACCCACCCTCTAAACTCCAGCTTCCCTCGTACTTGGCCGACACCCCCATGACCCGCGAATACTTCGCCAAGTATCTCGCCGAAATCACCTACATGGATTCCCAAGTCGGCGAACTTCTCGCCCTCCTCGATGAAACAAAGCTCGCCGACAACACCCTCGTCCTCTTCACCAGCGAACAAGGCGCCCCGCACCTGCCCTTCGGCGGCAAGTGGACGTGCTGGGACCATGGCCTGAAGACCGCACTCATCGCCCGCCTGCCCGGCACGATCAAACCGGGCACACGCACCAACGCGATGGTCCAGTACATCGATATCGTGCCGACACTGATCGACATCGCTGGCGGCGACGCGAGGACGGCCGACACGGGGATCGACCACCCGACAAAAGACACCCGCGGCTTTGATGGCATCAGCTTCGCCAATGTGCTCACCGGCAAGGCCAACACACACCGCGATACCGTCTACGGTATCCAAACCACCAACGGCATCATCAACGGCTCAAAGTCATACCCCATCCGCTCGATCCGTGACAAGCAGTGGCTGATGATCTGGAACCTCAACGCAGACAACGAGCCGTTCCAAAACATCTTCCACGGCCGAGACGCCGGCTACTGGGAAGACTGGCGCGAGGCCGCCAAGCAAGACCCCGCCATCGCCAAACGCGTCGCGTTCTATCAAGAGCGCCCTACGTTTGAACTCTACGACATCGAAGCCGACCCGCACCAACTCAAGAACCTCGCCGATGACCCCGAACACGCGGAGCTTCTACGGGAGATGCACACCAAACTACAAACCTGGATGAAAAGCCAAGGCGACGAAGGTTTAACCAGCGAAGCCAAAGCGAAACAGCGCCAGGGCAATAAGTAAGCCGTCTAGATTCCTGGGGTTACGGGAGAGGTGCAGCACATCTCATGTGTGCAGTATCGTTTTAAGTTATTCCGCTTGGCGTGCTTGGTCGTATTCTTTTTCAGCGAAAGCCGCGTACTCACTTCCGAGTTCTTTAAGCCTGGCAACGTCAGCCTTCGCCCCCCGCCAATCCTTAAGCTCAATCCTGATACTCACGCGAGCAATGAGGATATCATCCCGCGCCGGATCGATCTGCATCGCGAGCGAGTAATGCCGCTCCGTCTTCGTCGGCTCATCAAAGTTATGGTGGCTGTTCGCGATGATAAGGTGCGCATCGGGCAGTTCTTTAACTAGGTCCAAAGCGGATGTCGCAAGCTGGATCGCCTTGTTGTAGAGCTTGCGGGCCTCTTCGGGCATCTCCCTATCTTCGTCTAATAGCAAATCAAAATCTGCAAAATGCGCTTCATCTGCACGCATGTACGTTTGCCATGCTTGGCGGAGTAAGCCGTATGCCTCTACACGCTTTCGAATGCGATCCAAATCCTCTTGCTCTACCTCCTGGTCAGCAATCGCTGGGAAGCACAAGAAGGAGCAAGTCAGCAGAATGAACATGCAGGGGATATATGTTCTCATTACTATCACGCTATTGCCTGACCTCTAGACCTCGATCAGCATCCGAGCGGGGTCTTCGATGGCTTCTTTGATGGACTTGAGGAAGGTCACGGCTTCTCGGCCGTCAACGATGCGGTGGTCGTAGGTCAGCGCGATATACATCATC
>JBGCDC010000341.1:0-4992 GCA_045105055.1 Phycisphaeraceae bacterium
AAACGATGGAAGTCGCTGCATCACCCGTTCACCGCGCCTAAGCCCGATGATATGGACAAGATCGAATCGACGGACCACGACACGATCGCATCGATCAAATCCAACGCCTACGACCTCGTACTAAACGGCAGTGAACTCGGCGGCGGGTCAATCCGTATTCACCGGCCTGACGTGCAGTCCAAGGTGTTCAAACTGCTCGGCATTGATGCGGAAGAAGCCAAGGCCAAGTTTGGCTTCCTACTCGACGCGCTAAGCTACGGTGCCCCGCCGCACGGTGGCGTTGCCTTTGGCCTGGACCGCATCGTCATGCACTTGTGCAACACGACGAACATCCGCGACGTGATCGCGTTCCCCAAGACGCAGAACGGCGCGGACCTGATGACCGAAGCACCTTCACCTGTGGATGAGGCGCAGAAGAAAGAGCTGCACCTTCGCACGGTTGTTCCCCAGAAGGCCCCGCCTACCTCGTGAACCGATCGCTAAGCGAAAACGTAGCGAGTGTTCATCGATCGTTTTTGGAGCCTGTTTTGAAGATGCTACGTTTTGCGGTTGTGCTGGGGCTGATTGTTTTCGCTTCCGCGCATGGTGTATCCGCTCAGGCGTTGAGCGATGCACAGCGTGATGCAGTCGTCGCTTGGCTAGAGCAGGATGCCGCTGAACGCAATGCTCCTGCGGGCCTTGATCTGCCGCAAGGGCTTAGTGCCGAGGCGTCGGCGGAGATGCTCGACGCGCTCTGGTCGATCTATCGCGAGACGGTGAAGGACCCCGAGCTGATCGCGTTACCGCCGACGATGGCCGAGCTTGCCAAGCAGGCTGAAGATGGCCGATTACAGATCCGCGCGAGCGTCTTGACGCTTGGCGAACACAAGATGCCATACGCGGTAATCCGGCGTGAGAAGCAGCCAATCAACGCGGGCGATCGGCCCCTGTTTATCTGCACGCATGGCGGCGGCGCTAGGCCAAGCGTCGAATCGGCGCATGCATGGAACGTCAACGCACGCGAATGGCAGACGCAGGTACGTTTTGCGATCCAGCACTACCCAGAGGACGGGGTCTACTTCGTCCCGCGTATGGCCGACGATCGGCTGGGCAGGTGGTGGCATCGGCACAACCACGATGCCTTTGAGCGTGTGATCGAGCACGCGATCGCGCAATGGGGCGTCGATCCCAACCGTGTCTACAAGGTCGGCATCTCCGAGGGCGGCTACGGCACAGACATCCTCGCGCCGTTCATGCCCGATCGTTTCGCCGGTGCAAACGCGATGGCCGCGGGTGTCGATCAGAGCAACCCGCCAGAGAACCTGCGCAATCTCGCGTTCCGCACGGACGTTGGCGAGAAGGACACGATGTTTGATCGTGTCACCCTGGCAAAAGCCTTCCACCAAACTCTCGATGAGCTTCATAAGGCCGACCCCACGGGCTACACCCACAGCATCAACGTACAGCCCGGACGAGGCCACGGCATCGACTACCGCCCCGGCGTCACATGGATCGCAAAGCACAAGCGAAATGCGTGGCCAAGTAGGCTCACTTGGCTCGGCAAGTCGCTGCACGATCGGCGACGAGATCGGCACTACTGGATTCAGATCGAGGGCGACCTTGGCACCGATGCTGTGAAGATTGACACGACCGCAGACCGCGAAACCAACACGATCACGATCGACGCCAAACGCCAGACGATCGAAGGCGACGGCGGCAACCCAACGCATGCCAAGGTGGGCAGTGTCAAGAACAGTGAGCCGTTGAAAGGCGTCACGCTCCGCGTGCTGTTGCACGATGAGCTACTTGATCTCGATCAGCCCATTAAAGTAATCGTCAACGGCGAGACGCTGCACGATGGCAAAGTAACTCGTAACACAACGCCCCAGCTACGAACGATGTCGCGCTATGGCGACCCGGCGATGACCGCAAGCGCAGAACTTGTGTTCGCGTTGGGTAAATAAGACGCCGCCGTCACCCATGACCGCTATCATGTGATCTTCAAAGGAGTGCTTATGCATCGCACGCAACGGTATGTTTGGTCCCTCGTCTTCGCCTGCCTCGTCGTCCTGCCCACAATGGGCAAGCCCGTCACGGTGATGAGCTATAACGTCGAGAACATGTTCGATGTCTTCGACGATCCTTATAGTGATGACGACGGCACCGACGTCAAAAAGCGAAGCGAGATCGTGACGATCGCTAAGGCAATCGCCGCGGCGAATGCGGACGTGGTCGTGTTCCAAGAACTCGAGAACGAGCATCTGCTGCAAGGTATGGTGGACACCTTCCTTGCCGACAAGGGCTATGAATACATCACTGCTCAGCGGACCAACTCAGGCCGAGGCATCAATCTGGGCGTGATCTCGAAGCTGCCGATCAAGAAGCTCACAAGCCACCGCTTCAAGACGCTGACCCACCCCGACGCACCTGACCAGACGTGGCGATTTGCCCGTGATGCGATGCAGGTCACGATCGATGTTGACGGCAAGGAACTGCACCTGTTCAACGTGCACCTCAAGAGCAATAGCTCCCGCACCGGCGACACGAACTCCAAGCTCTGGCGCACCGCTGAAGCGATGGGGCTCAAGGGCCTTATCCGCGACATGGTCAAGCAAGACCCGAATGCACTGGTCGTTGCCCTAGGCGACTTTAACTCGAACATCGAAACGCGACCAGAGCAGGATCGCCCTTGGCCCGCCATGGCTTACCTACGTAAGCCCGAGGCCGACGGCACGCAACTACTCAATGACGCCCACCACGGCATCAAAGAGTACGACGCACGCATCACCATCCCAGGCTCGGGCCGATACCCCGCCGCCATCTTCGACTACATCTACGCTTCCCCGAAGCTACACACCATGCTCGTCAAAGACAGCGCGAAGGTGATCAACCAAAGCAAGCTGACATCGGGCAGCGATCACTATCCGGTGTACGCGACCTACGACATTAAATGACCACTATCCAACCAGACCATCTGGGCTGCCCGTAGGTTGATTGAGGAAGGGGTTGGTGGCGCGTTCTTGGCCAATGGTTGTGGCTGGGCCGTGGCCCGCAAGGACTTGCGTCTCGTCGGGCAGCGTCATCAATTGTTCATTGATGGATCGCATTAGCCTTGGGCCATCGGAAGTTGGGAAATCGTATCGGCCAATCGAACCTGCAAAGAGCGTGTCGCCGACGATCGCGAGATTGCTTTCGTGTTGAACGAGGGTGATCCCGCCCGGGCTGTGTCCGGGTGTATGCCTGATGTCAAAAGCGACGCCGTTGAGTTCGAGTTGTTCACCATGATGCAGCAGGCCGGTGGCTTCGGGCGCGACGACGGGCTCAGCAATCGCTGCGCTCAGATTCAGCCGAGTATCGGTGAGGAAGTCTTCTTCATCCGCGTGGATCAAAATGGGCACATCCGGATAGCGATGCCGTACCGCGTGCAGCCCTGCAATATGGTCGAGGTGCGCGTGGGTGAGCACAACCTTCTCGACGGTGAGCCCTTGACTATCAACCGCCTCAAGCATTGCCTCGGGATCAAAGCCCGCGTCCACAATCCAGCAGGATTGGCCTACCGACAAAACAAAGCAGTTTGTCTGCCACTGGCCAAGGGTGAAGGTCTGGACGATTAGTTCTGGCTTAGACATAGGAATAGTTTAACCAATAGCCCCCACCGCGAGGTGGGGGTCGAAACCACGAGTTGCTCGAACCCCCATCTTGCAATGGGGGCGATTGAATGAAGTGGTTCGTTAAGTGATGAAGCTCTTGCTCTTCTTGCCCGACAAATAGCTCTCTACAACCGTCGAGCTCAGGTCATCGCTAGCGCAATAAAAAGCGGTGCCGCGCGTCAGGCGGGTAAGGCGTTCGATGAAGTCGACCCAGTCCATGCCCCAGTAGTCTTCGATCAGCGCAAAACTCGCAAAGCGAATCCCCGACTTAGCACACATCACCGCTTCCTTGAGCGTCTCGCTGGCCGTGCGTTCACTAGGCGGATAAATCAGGTAGAGCATCTCTTCACCGGTCTTTGCCTCGGTCTCGACGTGAGCGGTGGGTTGGCCATCGGTAATGATAAAGATCTGTTTGTTCGCCGCGCCGCTTCGTCGCAGGATCCGCCGGGCTTCGCGTAGCCCGAGGTGAAGATTCGTAAAGTGCAGCGGCAGCGTTGACGGATCCGCTTGATCCAACGGCACACGCAAACGCACCTGCGAATCACGGATGCTCACCGGCTTAGGCATAATCAACGGAACATCCTTTTCCTGCACACGCTCAGCCAACGAATAAAACGAAACAAAGTCGAGCGTGTCCTGCGGAAAACGTTGCCGAATCAATTCGCTTAAACCCAGACAAACACGCTTCGCCTGCAGGAACCTGCCGTAGCGATACATCGACCCCGACAAGTCAATCAACACGACCGTCGCACAATCTGTACGCCCCTCGGTTTCATGCACCACGAAGTCGTTCATACTCAGCTTCAAGGGCAAGCTATTCTTGCCCGCACCAACCGAGTCAGTGTTGTTCGACAGTGCACTGCGTAGCGTCGCGTTCAAATCAATATCGGAAAGCGGATCGCCGAAGGTATAGGGGCGACTGCCCTCGGTGCGTTCGCTGGTTTTTCCGGATTGATCGGTGGTGTGGCCGTCGCGGTTGCCACGATTAAGGTTCTCAAAGATTTGCAGCAAGGCCTCGTGCTGCATGCTGCTGACCATGCGCGCGGTCATCTTAAGCTGCTTGTTGCCGTTTTCATCGGTGAACTCCTCGAGCAGCCCCGCATCGATCATTTGCTGAACGAGGTCTTGCTCGTCAGGGTTCTCGAGGTTTTGGAGAGCCTCCATCGCCTGATCGCCGTATTGAAGGATGAACTCCATCAACTGCGGCGAGGGGAAGAGCTCGTCGGGAGAGAGGAAGGGCTTGCCATCGAATGGACCGTAAGTGTGTTTCACACTGAGATTGTAGGCGCGTGTAGGGTTCGCGGTGGAGTTAAACGATACCCACCACAAATTTCTCCTCCCCGATCATTCTTTGTTGAATGAG
>JBGCDC010000342.1:0-1773 GCA_045105055.1 Phycisphaeraceae bacterium
TCTCAAAGTGTGAAGACCGGTTGATTAGTGTGGATTGCTTCGAAAACCCATTGGGCAGTGGCGCGATTGCGGGCTCCAGCTTGCAACTGGACAGAATGCTGGTTTCTGAGGAGATGCCTTGGCGCACACCTAGAGGCCAACTTGGCGGCCCACCGCAATCGAATAACAGCATTGAAGCCACCGCCTCACGCGATGCGGCCCTCGACTTCACCTACGCCCTCACCATGACTTCCATGTGGCTCTCGCGCTGGGCGGAACAATGGATCATCTACGCGACGACGGAGTTCAAGTTCATCACGCTGGCGAACACGTATACGACCGGCTCATCCATGATGCCGCAGAAACAGACCCCGGCCATGCTCGAGCGGCTCCGTGGTAAGACCGGGCAGGTCTATGGCTCGCTTGTCGCGCTGCTTACCATGTGCAAGGGCATCACCATCGGCTACAACCGCGACCTGCAAGAAGACAAGCGGCACCTCTTCGCCGCGTACGACTCGGTCTGCGACTGCCTAGATATGGCTGCGGGGATCGTGCGGACGACGACGTTTAATGAAGAACACATCAAGGCTGGCCTGGACAAGGGCTATCTCGACGCGACGAGCCTGGCCGAGTACCTCGTGACCAAGGGCGTGCCGTTTAGAACCTCGCATCAGATCGTCGGCCGACTCGTCGGCGTCTGTGAAGAGCGAAACCTCGGCATGTTGAAAAAACTGGCCGTCGAAGACTTCAACGCGGTGTGCAAAGAATATGAAGCCGATGAAGCGGTCGACGTAGACGTCTACGACTGGCTCGGCCCGGAGAACGTGGTGAAGCGATATCAGTCCGCGGGTAATGCGGGGGTATCGGGCTTCGAGGCTCAGCTCAAGGCTTGGAAAGAACGACTGTCGGACTGAATTAAAACGAATCGGAGTAAAACCAACTGCTCGTCTTAAACGTCATCCAAGGCCCTGACAAAGGTATGCGTATCACGCTGCCTGATGATGAGCCGCAGTTGATCGGCCGATCGTCCGAGGCGATCGTACTGTCGGATCAGACGATCTCGCGCCGTCACGCCGAGTTGACGCCCGATGGCGATGGGACGTGGCATATCCGCGACCTGCAGTCCAGCAACGGCACGTTCGTCAACGGCGTGCGCGTCACCGAACGCCGAAAGCTCAAGCTCGGCGACCAGGTCCGCACCGGTAACTCGCTACTCATCTATGGCGAGAACGCGCCCAACCCGCTCGCCAACCGGCTCAAGCTCGCGCCGTCTAGCGAGATCGATGTCGCCGTCGAGCACACCGTCGATGCGAACGAAGAGTCGATGATCATGTCCTCGCCCGAGCCCTCGCAGGCCGCGGAGTTCCAACTACAGATCATTTATCAGCTCGTCGCGCTGATCGGCTCGGTGACGGACAAGCAGACGATGCTCGAGAAGATGATGGATGTCGTCTTTGAATATTTTGCTGCCGACCGTGGGTTTGTTTTGATCTGTGAGAGCGTGGCGGACGATCCTGAGCCGGCGGTGATGCGGTTTAGGGAAGAAGACGACACGCTGCCGGACCCGAACCGTAAGGCGACGATCAGCCGAACGATTGTGCAGTACGTGATGGAGCGCGGCGTCGCGGTGTTGTCTTCCAACGCGATGAACGACCTGCGGTTTACCTCCGGCGACTCGATCCAGGCCTACGGCATCCGCTCGGCGATGTGCGTGCCCATCAAGCACAAGGACCACGTTTATGGCGTGATCCAGGTCGATTCGCAACTCGCCAACTACACCTTCACCGAAGACCA
>JBGCDC010000343.1:0-7139 GCA_045105055.1 Phycisphaeraceae bacterium
CGGAGGATTTTGCATCCATAGAGGGCCATAGCGCGCCACAGCAACAACAGAAAAGGGCACGCTCGCAGGACAGCTGTCTTCAAGCCAAAACCACGGATCAAAGGTATGTAACGACTCATACGTATCGCATTAAACTGATACGCGTTTCGCTTCAAAGCCGCGTCAATCTTTAGAGCATCTTGCGTATTTAATGGCATGGCTCGGGCTCCTTCTCCCTCGGGAGAGAAGGCGGGGGATGAGGGGGAGGCGTCAAACAAACGGCGGCTTGTTCCCTATTTCATTGTGCATCGAACGCTGTCCCCTCACCCCAGCCCTCTCCCCAAGGGGAGAGGGAGCTAAGAAAGCAAGGACAGAAATCACGCATGCTGCTCTAATGGGATGCGTATCACTGATCGCCTGCTTCTACGATCTAAAAAATATCCACCAAACCGCAACCACCGGGCCAGGCCCGAGCGGAACCCCGCAGGAAGTCTTGAACTCGTAAAGCGAGCTACAGCGAGGTCTCGGCGGCAGATGATTCGTTCGCCCGCATGGTGATGCGTCGGCTGTGCTGAAGCGCGACTTACCTAGGCTGTGGTAGGCCGGGCAAACCGGGCTGCTGGGGCTGGATGTTTTGTTGGTACCACTGGTCGTAGCCGCGAGGTTGCGGGAAGGCGGCCAAGATGTCTTCGGGTCGGCCTTCTAGCTGGGCCTGCGAAGTGAGGAACGGCATCATTCGGCCGTAGCACTCGTAAACCAATGCACGCTCATCCGACATCTGAGCGAGCAGAGGCACCGCCAACCCCCAGATGTTCGACTTCTGTGGCAGGCTGTACTGCGTCGACGCCATGATCTCGACGAACTGCGCGAGGACGAGTTCATCAAACGGCGGAAGGTTTTGTCGGGCTTGCACATCAAGGTCCGCGCGGGCTGTCGTTTGCCGCTCGTCGAGGAAGCCGTCGTACGTCGTCTTCGCCGCATCGAGCATACGCTTCATCACCGCTCGGCTGCGCTCAGCCAATCCATACTGCCACGCCATCTTGATCCGCGCGTCAATGAGCTGCTTCCACTGGAAACCCAAGTCGTCATCGAGGCGGACCCGAGCAAAGTCGGGCAGTCCTAGCTCGTAGTCGCCATCACCCGCGGCGGGGGACTGCGGGTTGTTTTCGTAGAGCTCTTTCGCACGGGCGAAGTAGTCGCGGGCTCGATTTTCTTGGCCGTCGTAGTAGTACAGATAGACCGCGGCCTGTAGGAAGTTTTCATGGCCGTTGGCGTAGGTCTGTGTTCGTTTTTTATCGCCGAATTCGCCCGCCTCGATTTTTGCCATAACTTCCGTCCACGCGGTGTCGTACGCGGGGATCATGCGGACGTCGGGCGAGTGGTCGATCGTTTCTTTGCCGAAGTCACCCATCCCCGTGACCTTAGGCCGATAGTTGATCTTGCCGTTGTGGGCCAGGTGCTGAAGGTTGTGGATGATATTTCGGTTGGCGTTGATAAAGTCGATGCGTTCTTTGTTTTGCGTCCACTCTTCTGCGCGGAGCGTGCCGAGCGCCGACCAGTAGAGCGCGTGAGCCGCGGGGTGTCGCCAATCGATCGGGCCGAAACGCTCCATGCTGTTGAGCATGAAGGCAGGGTCCATGTGGTACTCGCTGATGAGCGTCAACGCGCGGAGCAAGTCGAACAACGGGACAAGGTTGACAAGATCACGATCCGGGTTGGCCTCTTTATACTGTTCGATCTCCACATCGCTGACGAGCGGGTTGAGGTTCAGCACGGTTTTGCTTTGGCGCTGCGTGAGCCAGCGATACACGCTCATCGCATCGATGCCGAGCGTGTCGGGCGAATTGACCGCAGGGCTGTCGAGTGAATAGCCCGCGTCTAGATACATCTGAAAGCGACCAAACGCACGGAGGGTGCGTGGGTTTAGACCGAGGTCGAGCTCTTCGCCATTCGGACCAGCGATCAGTTCGAGTTCCTTGACGATCGCTTCCAGGCCGGGGTTGTCTGTATAGAAACGCGCGAGGTTGTCCGGGCTCAGCGTGGTGAAGTAGTTCGACGGGCGGTAGTCGCCTTCTTCGCGGTCGGCCTTTTTGAGATACCGCTCGGCCATGTTGGCGATCTTTTCGAACTGCTTCGTTGCTAGCCATTCGCCATGCACCAGTGCATCGAGGTCTTCATCTAAAGGCCGGTTCGCCGGGTCGCGAAACTCAGGCTTGAGGATCCACTCCTGGCTCGGCAAGCCGAGGACCGTCTGCCACGTCTCGGCCATGCGTGACTTGTAGTACCAGTGCATGTCGTCGGTTTGGCCGGTCATCTTATGACCCATGATCCACGCGATCGATCGGTACAGCACCACCGCGTTAGGGTTGTTGGGGATACCGCGATCGCGCAACAGTGCCATGCCCTTGTTGACCCAGTCCCAGCGTTCCTCGGCCGTCTTCGTCTTGACGGAAATGTTGTAAGCCATGTTCCACGCCTGGATATCCCAAGCATCGGGGAATCGCGGCTGCAGCGTCGTGATGTACTCGGCCAGGTTGTTGGACTCGAAGAACTTGCCCTCGGTCTTGAGTTGTTCGGAGCGCTGCCAAAGGATGTTGATGAGCACGCCGCGGAACGAGCCGAGCGATGCCCCGAGTGTATAAGCGGGGTTCGATCCGGTGCCGACCTCGACGTCGTAGGTGAGCTGGCGATCGATGCGCTGCTGATTGATCGTCGGCGTCAGCATGAACGCGAAAAGAATCCCCACAGCAGCGAGGACCAGTGCAGCAAGTTGGATCAGGCGATTAGGCATGGGGTGGAGGGAGTTGGGAGTTAGGGATTAGGATTTGGGGAATGCAGGTGGTGTGCGTGGTACGTTCAAGTTTTAGGCATGGTTTACGTAGCGGGTTATTGAATTCATACGTTGGACCATTGGTGAAAGGTTTGGAATGATTTGGAGTGCTTACTGCCTTGCCCCAATCCCCAACCCCTAGAACCCAACTGCCTGCCTAAACCTGCACCCGAGCGATTTCTTTTCGGTTGAATAGGAACAGGCCGACGACAGCGACGATGCCTGTCCAGATGAGTCCGATTTTGAGTGCAGCGGTGCCGACGGTGCCGTTGGTGATCACGTGGCCGTCGGACAATGGGCGGTAGGTATTGAACTCGCCAAAGGACGGGATAAGGAGCATGAACGCCTCGCCGGTCAGTCGGAGCAGCAGCTTAAAGGCATCGTAGATATCGCCGGATCCGATCGCGCTGAAGAAGCCCGCGAATGTGCCCGTGATCACTTCCCAAGTGTTGTCACTTCGCGCAAAGCCCGAGTAGCTATCTAGCGAATCGTTGATCACACCACTCGCCGCAGCGGCGATGTAAACGATCAGCGAGAGCATCGCCGCAACTGGGAAGCTTAGTAGCGAGCCCGCGATGAGCCCGAGCATCGCGAGGAACGCGAGCTTGAACCAGATGATCAGCAGTGCTTTCGTAAGGTTGCTTTCAAACGAGCCGACGCGGTAGAACAACTCGATGACATCGTCTTTAAAGTTGAAGCGCATCGATTGCTGCTCGAAGCCGTCTTGGCGTGCCTCGGGTACGAGGATCGTGAGCAGCATCTCGCCGTCATTATTAATCAGCTCTGCAGGCACGTTCAACTTGTTGGGTATCTCAGTTACCAAGCGCGTTCGCGGCGGTGGGCTCGTCGGCGTACGCGGTCTTGGCCAAGGCTGCCCGTTGATCTTGAGATACACCTCGCTGTTGAGGTTCTCCGGCTTCGGACTCGTCGCAGGCGTCAGTGAAAGCTGGATCACCTCGCGCTGAAGGATGCGCGCGAGTTTGGTTTGCAAATCAGCGGGCAACTGCGGGACGTTCTCGAGATCGAGATCGCTCTCTCGGCCAAGGATGAGATTCACCAGGCCCTGCGCTTGGCTCTGCGTCAGACCCCCTTCATCAACAAGCAGGTCGACGCCTTCGACGATCGCGCGTTCCGCGGCAGCGGCCGCCTCGCCTAGGCCCGTGAAGATGTAGTCCTGGCTCTGCCCAGCGGAGATTGAATAGAAGCGTGCGATCGTTTCCGCCGCGACCTCTTGGCGCGCGTCATCCGCGAGCATTTGATACGACATGCCCTCGTCGCCGAAGCGACCCGGATCGCCGAGCTGTTTCTCACGCAACACGTTGGCGAGCATCCGCTCCCACGACGAGTCGACCGGGTCAGGCTTCTTCGCTAATCGAGCGGTCAAGACCTCGCGGTCCACCGCGTTGCGATCCAAATCATTAAGTGCCGGGTTCTGCGCGATCGCCATCGTGAACCCGTATGTCGCGATACCCGCAACGACCAGCAGCACCGCGTTGAGCATCACGATCCCCAGCCACTTGCCCAGCAGATACTGCGCTCGACCAAGCGGCTTGGTCAGCGTCATGTGGATCTGCCGAGTCGAGATCTCTAGGCTCACGGTTCGCGCCGCGAGCAGCACCGTCATCAAGCCGAGCAGCACCGCGACGATCATGTTCGAGTACGTCAAGAATCGCTGAACCATATAGGTCACGCGGTCCTCACTGCCAAAGATCAAAGGCAGCATCGGCAAAAGCACCAACATCCCGATGATGAAAATCAGCGCGACGCCCATGCGTAGCGACTCCTCGACCATCGTCCGCGCGACGCCGAGCACCGGGAGGCCCGGCCGAAGCACGAACCGCAAGATATTGATGCCCAGCAAAAACCCGAGCACCGCGAGGTAGCAGTACAGCGCCGTCGTATAGCCCGGCTCCCAATCCACCGCGAGGAACAGCAGGATCACTAACCCAAAGCCAAGTGTCGCCAACACAAGCGTGTTGATCCGCTTAACCCAAGGCACATCACGCCAATTCACCAAACCAAAGAACGACCACACGGTCGCGACCGCGGCCCCAAAGAACCCGAGCCAATACGCGAGCGTCGGCTGCCCCTGCGCGGTGAACATCGCGAACAAGCCGCCGAAGACCAACGCGATCCCGAGCAACACCGCGAGCCAAGTTTTCCAAGTGAGTTTGAACATACGTGTGAGTTACAGTTGATTCTTGTTTCATAGCTCCCGGCGGAAGCCAAGAGCAGGCGGTTCAAACGAGCCGTAAGCGTGTTGCTTGTTTTACATCGCGGCCCTGGGCTGCCGCCCGGTGCTATCAAAGCATTCGTGCGTTAACCATTGAGTAAATCATCGATGACACCGCCGTCGGCGTCGGGTTTGTTTGAGTCGTTCGATTTAGACGGCGTTTGTGGCGCGGCCTTTGGTTTCTCGGGCTCGGCAGATTCCGCAGGCTTGTCACCTGTGAGATCGGAGAGAACGCTGTCGGTTTCGGTCGGCAGCGGGGGTGGAGCGATCGGCTCGGGCTGCGTCGCGGCCTGGGGCTCGACCGGCTTGTCTGAGACACCCGAAACCAAAGCGTCGATCAACACCTCGCGCTGTTGCTCGACGCGCTCCTCGGTGGTGGCGTCGCCTTCTTCGCCTTGCAAAAACGCCGCGACGTCTCGGCCGGACCGTGCACCAAAGGTCTGCAAGCCTTCCTTCTGAGCCTCATCGACCATCTCGAGGAACACCTGCTCCAGCGTGCGACGCGGGTGGTCGAGCGCGACATCGGTGATGCCCAGCTTTTCGAGGACCGCGACGATTTGTTCGTCGCTGATGTTCGCGAGCGTGCCCGTGGTGATCGTTGTCTTGTCTTGAACTTGCAAAAGGCCTTCGAGCCCGCCTTCTCGGCGGATCTTTCCGCCGAACATCATCGCGACGCGATCGCAGACGTCCTGCACATCGGCAAGCAAGTGCGAGCACAGCAGGATCGTCTTGCCGCGGTCGCGCAACTGCCGAATCACTTTCTTCACATCGTCGGTCGCGATCGGGTCCATGCCGCTCGTCGGCTCATCGAGGATCAAAAACTCGGGGGCGTTGATGAGAGCCTGCGCGAGGCCGACCTTACGCATCATGCCTTTGGAGAACTCGCCCACGGGCCGGTTCGCCGCGTGTTCTAGGCCGACCATGTCGAGCAGCATCGCGATTCGCTTCTTGCGGGTGGCGCGGTTGAGATGGAACAGCTTCGCGTAGTACTCGAGCGTCTCAGTCGGCGTGAGGAACTTATAGAGGTAGGTTTCCTCGGGCAGGTAGCCGATGCGTTTTTTGGTTTGCACATCGCGGGGCAGGTTGCCGAACACCGCGAGTTTGCCGTCGGTGGGGTGGAGCAGGCCGAGGATCATCTTGATGGTCGTGGACTTGCCCGAGCCGTTGGGCCCAAGCAGGCCAAAGACCTCGCCGCGCAGAATCTCGAAGTTGATGCTGTCGACCGCGCGGACTTTGTCGCGCAGCCAAAAGTCTTTGAAGAGCTTAGTGAGCCCCAGTGCCTTGACGATGACATCGTCGGTGTCAGCGGGAGCAGCACTTCCGGGGGCGATTCCTGGGTCGGTCTGGGCCTGTGTCATGGTGTAATTCTATACGCCCAAGACGGCGGCGGGGTGCGGATTGAACGGGGGGAGTGGGCGGCAGGGCCAGGCGGCTTTGGGATGACCCGGAACGAACCGCATTAGGACTAGATCATCGTAAGTTCGTTCCGGGTCTTCGTCAGCTCAGACGCCTGCCACCCAACCAATTGATGAGGTCTCCTTCAGATGACTCGCACAAAGCGGGCTGGTCCCCGCGATGTAGCACCCGCACATTGGGTTTCGCATCACTCCGTAACTGAAAAACCAGTAAAGTCCCGTCTGAATCATCCGGCCAAACGGGTTGCGTGCCCATAACCATCGAGACCCTCCATGCAAGCTATCGTTGATTTCCTGCACCAGTTCGTGGCGCAGTTCCAATCCCCGACACTCGCATTCCTCATCGGCGGGGCACTCGTCGCGGCGATGGGCAGCAAGCTCACGATCCCCAACCCCATCTATCAGTTCATCGTCTTCGTCCTGCTCATGAAGATCGGCATGAAGGGCGGCGTCGAGATCCGCGAAGCGAACATCATGGCGATGCTCCTGCCCGCGGTTTTCTCAATTGTTATCGGCGTCACCATCGTCTTCGTCGGCCAAGCCGTCTTCGCCAAGCTCCCCGGCATCCGGCGTGAGGACGGCATCGCCACCGCAGGCCTCTTCGGCGCGGTCAGTGCCTCGACCCTTGCCGCCGCGATCGTACTCCTCGAAGAACAGGACATCACCTTCGAGGCATGGGTCC
>JBGCDC010000344.1:0-15324 GCA_045105055.1 Phycisphaeraceae bacterium
GCCGAGACGGGCGAGACCTTCCTCAAGGCGGGAACCGACTCGCCCGAGACGCTGCTCGCCTACACCGACTTCGACGACACGACCACGCAAAAGATCGAGCTGAAGACCTGGCAGCCACACCTCCGCGACTGGAACGAGGGCGATCCGACCTGGCACGGCGGCAAGGGCAAGGGACTGATCGGCGGCCTCAACTACCTGGCGAGCAAGGGCCTGAAGTTCGACGGTGCGTGGGGCCCGATCTGTGATCGCTTCAAGCAAATCGTTAACGAACTCGAGTTGTCGCTCGACCTTGACCCGATCCTCGCCGAGGCCGAGGCCACCATCGCGCGACACGGCGAACAAGGCCTACCCGCCGACTACGCCGCAAGCCGAGGTGAGGCCATCAACGGCCGAATCATCGCCGAGCTCCTCCAGTGCGAGTACGTCGATCCGACCAAGCTCATCTTCTTCAACGCCAACGGCCGACTCGACGAAGATAAAACATACCCCACCATCGCAGAGCGACTCGCCAACGTCGACCGAGCCGTCGTACCAGGGTTCTTCGGCACAGGCATCGACGGCAACGTCAAGACCTTTAGCCGAGGCGGCTCCGATGTCACCGGCGCGATCCTCTCGCGCGGCGTCAACGCAGCGGTCTATGAAAACTGGACCGATGTCCATGGCCTGCTCATCACCGACCCGCGAATCGTCCCCGGCGCCTTCACCATCGAAACCGTCACCTATCGCGAGCTACGCGAGCTGTCGTACTCCGGCGCAAGCGTACTGCACGACGAGGCCGTCTTTCCCGTCCGCGAAGCAAGCATCCCCGTCAATATTCGCAACACCAACGATCCAGAACACCCCGGCACGCTCATCGTCCGCAAGTCACACCCCCGCGCTAAACAGAGCTACCCCATCACCGGCATCGCGGGCCGAAAAGACTTTACGATCATCCAGATCGAAAAGGCGATGATGAATACCGAGATCGGCTTCGGCAAGCGCGTCCTCGGAGTCCTCGCGGACTTCGGCGTCAGCTTTGAACACATCCCCTCGGGCATCGACACGCTCAGCGTCGTCATCGAAGACACCGCCCTCGAAGGCAAGCTCGACGACATCGTTGCGGCACTGAAAAGCGCGGTAAAGCCTGACAATATTGATATCGATAACAACCTCGCCTTGATTGCAACGGTCGGCCGAGGCATGGCGAAACAAACGGGCACCTCCGCCAAGCTCTTCAGCGCGCTCGGCGCAGCGGGCGTGAACATCCGCATGATCGACCAGGGCTCCAGCGAGATGAACATCATCGTCGGCACCGATGTGCAAGACTTCGAGAAAGCCGTGCAAGCGATCTACTCCGCGTTTGTCTCCGCTGACGGCCAGACACGGGCGCTGAGTTAACTCGCCTAAAGTGGGGCAGACAGGATTGCCCGCCCCACCTTTGCCAAAGGATTCCTACCCAAGCATGGACGCACGCACCTTTGAATTCTTCGCGCTCGCCGCCCTGAGCGTCCTCTCCATCATCGGCGGCTACGTCTCCCGTGAGCGTGGCTGGCTGCATGAAGACTTCAGTCGAAAGATTCACTGGGTCACCATCGTGATCCTCTGGAGCGCCGCGGGCTTCCTTGCCTTGTGGAACCTTGAGCCAAGGATCGCCAACCTTTGGGTCCTAGCGATCGAGCCGCTACTCGTCGTCATCCCCGCGTTCCTCATCATCCCGCTTGCAAGAGCGATCAAGCTCGAACGCAAGCAGGTCGGCGTCCTCGCGCTCGCAGCAGGCCTACGCAACTCCGGCTTCGCACTCGGCGCATTCCTCGCCTATTCCATTCTCCCCGTCGGAGATCTGCTGCGACAGCAAGTCGGGCCCGACGGCACCCTGTCGCCAGAACAAGTCGATCAACTCTCGATCAGCGCACTGGCCTACGGCGTGCTCATCGTGATGACCATGTCCATGGCCGTCGTCATCTTCCTCTTCCCGATGGTCCAGCACTTCGCAAGCGACGAAGCCGACAAACAACCCATCGGCCGAATCATCTACAAGAGCTTCGTCGATTGGAAGGCGATGCTGTTCTACTCCTCCGCGGCCGGCATCGCACTGGCCTACCTGCATGTGCCGATCCCCGCCATTGTCGCGGACTGGCACATCATGAAGATCCTAATCTTCGTCGGCTCAGCCACCGCGTACTTCGGCATCGGTATGAGGCTGCACTTTAATCACCTGCGACCACACCTCAAGTCCCACGCCATCCTCGCGATCGTCAAGTTCATCGCGACGCCGATTCTCACGATCGGCCTGCTGCTCATCGCACGCAACGTCGGCATCACCCCGCCGCCCGCGATGCTAGACCAGACTTTCATCCTCATCGCGTTCATGCCGACCGCGATACAGACCGTTATCGTCGCCAACCTATTCCACCTCGACGCACGCATGGCCGGGAGCGTCTGGATCGTCAACGCGCTGATTTTCCTCTGCCTCGTACTACCCACGATCATGATCGTGGTGCCGATGCTGTAGCACGGTGATTAAACGCGCTGACTAAAAGATAGCCACGATGCTACGCTTCGCCGGGATAGCGCGGATGATACAGATCTGGGCAAACGCCGATACGCAGCATCGCGGCTCTTCCAAATGATCGATCGCGTGATGGGCCTGCTAAACTGTCTCAATGCCTGCCACCCTCGATCAACAAATGGAAACCGCCAGCCAAGCTCTGGCTGAGATGGAATACGCGCGATGCGAATCACTTTGTATCGATGCACTGACCCAAGCTCGCGAAGCCGCCGACTGGGTGATGTACCAACGCATCTTGCTGCCCCTGCAAGAAACACGTCGACAACGACGACAGGCAGCACTTGATGGGCCGATCTTGCTGGGCACGCCGAGTGATCAAAAAGACTTGATAAAACAGATCACTCAGGTCGAGCAGGGCTGCGTCGTATTGACACAACCCATTACCTCGGCGGATGCAAAAGCGATCAACCAAACGATCCATGCAAGCAAGCGCCCGATCGAGTTTCTCTACGCGAACAACGCATCCGATCAGCCGGAGTGGTGCATCACAAGCTTGGCGGACGAAGGTTTCAACTTCAACGTGTCTGCACCCAAATCGGAATGGGTCGGCCAATGGGTTGATCCCGCCGCGATCACCCCGCCAACGCCAGCTCACTGGTTCATGCAGGCGAGTGAAGCCATGGGCGACATAGCGCTGGACAAGATTCAAGCAGAGCCCGGCTCCTTGGATTACCTGCAAGCGTTGGAGCACGCGTTGTCTTATGTAGACGATCACGAGATCCTCCACCAGCGACTCGCGTCCGCAGCGAAGGCCTTGCACGAGGCCAAGCGATGAGTGCCACATCGGACAAGCGAAGCCGTGGTGTACGAGTGCTTGGGCTGTCGTTCGTAATTTTATTCTTGTTGCTAGGCATCACGGCCTTACTGCTCTACCTGAGCTTCCAAGGCCGACCATCACACTGGGAAAGTGAACAAGCACGACTCGCGGAGGTCTCCGATGCTCAGCGTGAAGCGATCAGCGAGTCGCTCCGCAACCGATTGATGACGCAGTGGAGCGACCCTGGCGATAAGACGCCAGTGACCGAAGCTGATTTGTTTGGCAATCGTCGAACCATCGAAATGCCTTACGCCGAATTGAATACTTGGATCCAGACCGAAGGCATCGAGCTCCTAGCGGAGGTCGGCATCAAGGTTCCGGACAGCGCACCATCGGCCATGATCGATTCCCCGGGCAACAGCCTGCTGCGAATCAGCTTCGAAGTGAAGACGAAAGACATCGATCAGATCATCGCACTGAGCTTCGCGGTCACCATTGCAGATGATGGCACGCTCACGAGCACCCTCAAGCAAGCCACCGCCGGACGATTGCCGCTGCCCGTCAATACCGCGATCGACATCGTGGCAAGCCAAGCGAACGACGGCATCCTTCTCGACTTGATGCAGGGCAGGCCCGTCGCGCCGATCGAGCTTCCGATTGATAAGAGCAGGGCCGGGCGACTGGTGGGCCTCGAAGTCCAGCCAGACGCCTTAGTCATCACCCGTGAGACCGTTCGGCCAAACAAAGCGAACTAGTAATTAACGTGCCTAAACTGCTGGGAACGGAGCGTACGATGACTCAAATACAAACAACCCGCCGACTCGTTATTGCGATCACCGGGGCTAGTGGTGCGCTATATGCCCATCGCCTTGTGCAGTTGGTCGTGGCCGCGGGCATCGAGACACATTTGGTTGTCTCGCCATTGGGCCAAAGGCTCTTGCATGACGAGCTTGGGCTGGAAGGATTGACGCCGTCGGGACTCGCGTCCTTGGCGGGGTTTGAGGACGAAAGTGAAAAGCCCGACAACCTGATCCTGCATAATTTTCGCGACGTGGGTGCGACGATCGCCTCGGGTTCGTTTCAGCATGACGGCATGATCGTCGTCCCCTGCTCATCCAACTCGCTCGGCGCGATCGCCTCAGGTATGGGACAAAACTTAGTCCACCGCGCCGCGCATGTGACGCTCAAGGAACGACGCAAGCTCGTACTCGTCCATCGCGAGATGCCGCTGTCTCTCATCGATATTCGCAACATGCAAACCGTCACGGAGGCGGGCGCGATCGTGTGTCCAGCGCAGCCGGGCTTTTATATGTTGCCCGAAACAATCAGCGATCTGGTGGACTTTGTCGTCGGCCGAGTGTTGGACCTTGTCGATGTTGAGCACGACCTACAGATCCGCTGGAGCGAGAAGGTGCTGCGGCGGAGAGTTGGGAGTCGGGAGTAGAGAATCGATAAGACCACGACAAGAAGCCCATGGCTTGCCGGCTCGGCGGCACGCCGTGGGGTAGTATCAAATAACGACGCTAAACTGGCACCCCATGACCGCCGCCCCGCCACCACCAATCACGCATCAACTGCTAGCCGTCGCGCGGGACATCAAGCTCAGCCACACCGTCTTCGCGCTGCCGTTCGCCTTGCTTGCAACATTCCTCGCGGCGGGTTTTGCCGATCGTCAGCCTATCATCGTCGAGTTCATCCTGATCCTGCTCTGCATGTTCTTCGCACGTACATTCGCTATGGCGTTTAATCGGCTTAGTGATGCGGGCATCGACGCAAGCAATCAACGCACCGAGCAACGCGCGATCCCAAGCGGCCGAGTCCGTGACAAGACGATGCTGGGAGTCGTAGTAGCCAACGCGTTCGCGTTCGTTCTCTGCACCGCGTTGTTCATCTGGGCAACGAGCAACGCCTTCCCACTGCTGCTGAGCCTGCCTGTACTAATCGTTCTAGCAGGCTACAGCTACACCAAGCGATTCACTTGGCTGTGCCACGCGTTTCTCGGCTTTGCACTATCGATCAGCCCGATTGCTGCAGCGATTGCCATCGAGCCAAGCTATCTGAGTCAGCCAAGCGTTTGGCTGCTCGCGCTGATGGTGCTGACATGGGTCGCAGGCTTTGATGTGCTTTATGCACTGCAAGACACCGAGGTCGATCGCGGGCTGGGGCTATACTCGATCCCGTCTCGACTGGGCGTCAACAACGCACTGATGATTAGTCGAGCGATGCACCTCGTATCGATCGCGGCTTTAATTGGCGTGGCTTGGCTGTCCGAACAACTCGGCCTGCTCTTCATGATCGCGGCGGGCGTGACCTGTGCCCTACTCATCCTCGAGCACGCTCTAGTCTGGGGCGGACGAACCAAGCAGCTCAACATGGCCTTCTTCACAGTCAACGGCATTATCAGCCTGCTCTTGGGCATCGCGGGGATCACCGACATCATCGCGGCGGGCTAGTCGACTGCGGCTGTACCGTCGCATACGCAGGTGTGTCTTCGCTTAGCATTGCGTGATCAACGTCGGCACTCGGTGTGACCCCCGCGAGCGCCTTGATCTTCTGCCAGCGTCGCCACGCCCTAGTTAGCAACACAAACGTCGCCAACCCATAAACCAGCACCGACAACAGAACGATCGTCGGGCCATGCACTGCAAGATCCTCGGGCAACACATCAGACGACATCGGCGTCGTGCCATCACTCATCAACATTGCGGAAGCAAGATACAAACCGATGAACGGGAAGAACATCGCAAGGTAGACCGCCTCGATCGGGCTGTCCCCAACGGTCCAAACAATGATCGCCGCAAGCACCGGGACCAGCCAACCAGCAAAGAGCGCCATCACCAAAACCTGCTCGGAGAATTGCTCGATGATCTGTTGAAAAGTAAACAGCACCACCGCGAAGAGCAGCAATGGCAATAGGATTTCATAAACCGGATTGCTCGCAATGATCCGCCCCGCATCGTCGGCCGCCTGATAGACCACGATGAAACTTAGGGCCGACATCAACAGGCACCCTACCGCGACCGACAGCCCCGAGGCCGCGTCATCGTCCCATCGCAGTATCGTCTTACCCTTGCGGATCACCCTTCGATATCCCGTCAATGCCTGATACCAATTCGGCGTACAAAGAAACAGCGTCAACAACGACGCGCAGCCGGAGACCACCAGCGTGATCAGCAACATCGCGAAGACAAACGTCTGCTGTGGCTGGCCAACATTATCAATCTCGACGTAGGCATCCACGAGCTGTAAGAACATGACATCGTTCTGAATGAACGGCAACACGCTGCCAATCAGGAACAACTGGATGACCGCAAAAAACAGCAGCGCGTAACCCTTCGAAAACGAAAGCCGCTTCTCGCTTTGCCACTTCCGGAAGACCATGACGTAGAGCGTCAAAATTGCAAAGCCTTGCACCGCAACGGAAAACAGCAGCGGCGGGAGGACCATACCAAAGAACGGGACAGTTTCGTAACGCGGGTCTTTCAGCAGGCTCTGTACACTGCCCTCGATGCCATCGGGCATGAGGTGCTGGTTGACTAAGCCATAGAAGACCGGCCGTGCGGTGAGGTGTTCGAAGAACGTAAAGCCGAAGTTGGAGACTTGCGGTAAGGCGACGTAGAGCACGACGACGAGGCCTTGCGAAAGCGTGCCCGCCTGCCAAGGCTTATCGACGATCATGCCCGCAGCGAGGCCGGTCATGTGATACAGCACGGCCGAGGTGAGGAACACGATATAGAACTGAATAAGCACGCCGAATGACAGCCCGCCGCGATGCGCTGCGTAGAACACAAAGGGCAGCGAGACGAAGAACATGAAGTATTCGCGGATCGGTAGACCGAGGAGCAGGCCGACAATCTTCGCGCCGGGTGTCATCGGCGTGAGCCGTTGGTAATCAAGTAGCCGGTACGTGCGCTCGCGCGCCATTCCGCCTGCGACGGCGCCAGTTCCAAGGACCATGAGGATCAGGCCCTGCATAATCAGCAGCGGGAGGATCGCGTCGCGTGCCGCTTCTTGTGGCGAGACGTTGTCGAACTTGATCGCATTGCCCGAAACGAGGATGTACAAAAACATCGACGCGACGATTGTCACGATACCCCAACTGAACATCAGCGAGAGGCGTAGCCGGGTCCGGATGCCACGCACGATCAACGGGTTGTCCCAGATCATCAATGGATTCATGTCATCGCCATCCCGTCGAGTTGGAGCATGATGTCTTCGACGCCAAAGCGTTTTTCGACGAAGCGAGTGACCGCGACGCCCCCGCCGACGAGGAAGGTCAGGAGGCGGGACAGTTCGTTGGCGTCACCAGAGAACTCGACTGAAACGGTATCGCCTGCGTAGCTTGTTGAGACGACGCCGGGGCGGCCATTGAGTTGAGCGGCGGCGGACGCGCCCTGACCAGGACAGTCGATCTCGACAATGCGTTTGGGTTGGATCTTGGTGACGATGTCGTCGATCTTGCCGTGTACCACCATGCGTCCTTCGCGCATGATCCCAATAGCGTCGCACATGTCCGCGAGCTCCGTGAGGATGTGCGAAGAAACCAACACCGATCGGCCTTCGTCCGCCAACCGCCGCATAATTCGCCGAAACTCAATCCGTGCGACCGGGTCCACCCCGCTGGCGGGCTCATCCAGCAGCAGCACCTTCGGCTCATGCAGCAGTGTCTTAGCGAGTACGACGCGCTGCATCATCCCGCGCGACAAGGCCTTGCCCTTTACATCACGTTTGTTGCTCATGCTCACCATGTCCAGGCATTCAGCGACGCGTCGTTTGCGGTCGCGGCGTTCGACGCCATGTGCCGAGGCGAACATGTCGAGCATCTCCCAGACTTTGAGGTCATCGTGTACCGGCGCAAGGTCGGGCATGTAGCCAAGAATGCGGTGGACTTGGTCGGCCTGGTCCGCGACATCGAAACCGCCGACGCGGACCTCGCCGTAGGTCGGCTGCTGAAGCGTAGCGAGGACTCGGATGGTGCTGGTCTTACCCGCACCGTTGGGGCCGATGAGTCCGAAGACTTGGCCAGCGGGGATCTCAAGGGTTAGGCCGTGGACCGCGGTGAAGCCGTCGTAGTCCACTCGAAGATCGGTCATTTGAATCATCACGCACACACCTTGGTATCAATCAATGATACGCGCGGAAGCATGAGAGGTTGCATGAGATTTTTAGTGGGGCAGACATTCCTGCCTGCCATTGGCCTCAAAGGCCAAATGTGGATTCGGTCTACGTCCGATTGGCAGACAAGAATGTCTGCCGCACTTTTACCGTTGACCATCAATATTCACATCTTTGACAACGGCAAGCACGTCCGATCCACCGCCTCGGCGACGCGCGCCAACGATCCCATCAACTCGGCCAAAATGTTAGGCGTGATCGATTGCGCACCGTCGGTCATTGCTTGGCTTGGATCTTGATGTGTTTCGATCGCCAACCCATCGCACCCAGCGGCAACAGCCGCGCGCGACATATCGGGGACGAGGTAAGCATGGCCCGTGCCATGACTCGGATCGACGACAATGGGCAGGTGGCTACGACGCTTAAGTGCGGGAACCGTCGCGAGCGGTAGCGTGTTACGCGTGTGGTCCTCGAACGTGCGGATGCCGCGTTCACACAAGATCACGTTCGGGTTGCCCGCCGCGAGAATGTAGTCGGCGGCCTGTAAGTATTCGTCGATCGTCATCGACATGCCACGCTTAAACAGCACGGGCTTGCCCGACTCCCCCGCCGCTTCGAGCAGCTTAAAATTCTGCGCATTGCGTGTGCCGATCTGTAAGCAATCTGCGTACTTCGCGACGAGATCAACATCCGATGGCGTGAGGACCTCCGTGATGATGGGTAGGCCCGTTTCATCCCGTGCAGCAGCGAGCATCTTTAGCCCGTCTTCGCCATGGCCCTGGAAGGCGTACGGGTTGGTACGCGGCTTAAACGCGCCGCCACGCAGCGCATGCGCACCTGCTTGCTTTACGAGCTTGGCGATCTCGATGATCTTGTCTTCGCCTTCAACACTACAAGGCCCAGCGATGATAGGGATGTTCTTGCCGCCGAAGATACAGCCGTCGCCCTCTCCCACGCGGACTAAAGTCCGCTCACCCGGCTTGGTCTCAGCGGCCGCCATCTTGTAAGGCGACAGGACGCGCATGATGCGGTCGACGCCGGGCACTTGCTCGAACTTGCTCGAGTCTTTGAGCCGATCGTCACCGATGACCGCAACGACGTACAGATCGGTGCCTTCGATGGGGTGGGGCTTGAGGCCCGCCTCGACGACGAGGTTTGCTACATGTTCGACCTGCTCAGACGTCGCGTCGTGTCGCATCACGATGATCATGGGATTGCTCCGGGCAAAGGTGCCGTAAGAATCATTTGCTACTCAAGTACTCTAGCCTTGAATCGATCGGCTGACAGGGTAGCCAGATCAATGCTTGGCTTGTTTCGACTCGTCTGGATCGTAAGCGTACCGGTTTTGCAGCAGCACATCCTTGGCCGTCGCGCGTTTTGCGTTGCCCTCAAAAGCAATGACTTGCCCGCGGTAGATCTCTTCGAACTGCCTACGCGATAGATATTCGACGCCGACCTCTGGGTCCGCCACGAGGATCACGTGTTCACGCACCTGAACGATCGTGATCATGTGGAGGCGAGTCGCTTCGTACTGCACCGGGGTGAGTAGTGGCGGCTCAAGGCGCATCAATGTGTCGTAGTCCGGCTCAAGCAGCTTGGCCTCGATGCCTGTGTATTGCAGGCGGATTTGTAGGCCGTTGAGCGCTCGGAGCAGCGTCGCGCCGCTGCCTTCGCGTGTCTCGGTCAACTCGGCCATCTCGGCTTCACTCGCACTGAGCCCGAGCATACGTAGCGCCGTCGCCGATGCCGCGGGCACACAGGAGTAGTCTTGTGTTTGATGGACGACCAATTGGCCAAAGTCTTTATCGAACGCGTTGGTCGGCGTGGGCCGCATCATCCACATGCCGCCTTGTATGAAGTAGGCCGCGCCGAGGAACATGCCGACGATCATGACAGCTCGCTGGCGTTTGAGGATAGAGAGGTGCCAACCGACGCCGAGCATGAAGAGGAACAGCGGCGCAGCGCCAATACCTTCCAAGCGAGCGAGTGCGGCGAGCGGGATGATTTGCACAGCAACCGCTGGATGCCTAATGAGTAGCGACCAGCCGATCAGGAGCACAAAGGCGAGGCCGATGACGCAGCCGCGTCGCAGTCGGTCTTCAATCCGACCACAAGCTTTCCCACCGAACCATGCGGCGGGGAGCATCGCTGCGACAAAAACGAACCATAGAGCCGAGCCGGGCATCCGTCAGCCTCCTCACCGACAGAACGGCCGGCATGTCGGGACGCGAGACACCACGGCCGACGTATGGGTTGTCGGCAGGATGAGGACCCGACTTAGGCGGTGCCCAGCAAAGCGATACAAAGAAATGAAAATGCAACCAAACCAATGGAATTACGGCAGTAAACCGACCGGTACCGGTACCGCTTTACCTTCGGCGTTGATACAAACGATGGTCGTCTCAGCGGTCATCAGCAGCTCACCATCGCGGCGCAGCTCGTACTGATGCTCGACTTTGACCCCTGCGCAAGGCAGGCCGACGACCAGCAGTTCGAGCTCATCGTCGTAGCGTGCGGGCTTTTTGTAACGGATGTTCATGCGTGCGACGGCGAAGAAGACGCCGGTAGCCTCGCAGTCACGGTAGTTCGCGCCCTGGACACGCAGCAACTCCGTTCGGCCGATCTCCATCCACACGGGGTACGACGCGTGATGCGCGATCTGCATAGGATCGCACTCGGCGTAACGCACACGCAATGGGACATTCACTCGGTCGGGGCGTTCGGCTGGCGATGCTTGGCTCATGGACGCGATGATACCGCTGAGACTATGTGCTGTATGAAAGCGATCAGGTGAACAGGCATTTTTGCTCGTTGTTATTCTGAAGGCCGAATTGGTAAAGCGATGCGGCTGCGCCGATCGACAGGCAGGAATACCTGCCCCCTTCATCGTTTACTTGCGTAATCGCGCCCAATAAAAAACGCCGTCGCACACAAGGTGCAACGGCGCTTCCTCTTCTCATATATCGCTTAGACACTTAGTCCGTTGTCGTGGGGACGTCGGCGGTGCCGGTGATCGGATCGCTCTCGCGGTTGATCTCGGCAAACTCTGCGTCTTGAGCAAGTTGCTCGGCGAGTGCCGCTGCACCACGGGCTTCCATCGCACGGCCACGCATTTCCAAAGCGGCAAGGCGTTCGCGTTCAGCGACTTCTTCAGCTTGTTTTGCGAGCAGGCCGGCCTTGATCGCTTCGTCATGTAGTGACTTGGCGATAGCCTCGGCTCGTGCGGCAGCTTCAGCAGCAGCCTTCGCATCAGCGAGTGCTTGTGCGTGCTGACGTTTGGCTAGCTCAGCTTGTGCGGCACCCTGCTCGGCTTCCGCCTGTGCAAGGCGAGTTGCTTCTGCCTTTTGTGCGGCCACTTCAGCCAAGCGACGTGCGATCTCGGCTGCCTTGCGTGCTTGCTCGGCGGCGGCTTCGGCACGGGTGGCCTGCGTCGTCGCGAGGTTGGCAAGTGAAAGTGCTTGCTCGGCTGCCTTGGCCTGTGCGTCGGCGGCCTGCTCTGTCTTAGCAATCGTATTCTCGAGAGCCTGTGCGGACGTTAGCGCGTCTTGATCTGCAACCTTTGCGAGGTCGGCACGGGCCTTGGCTTCGCGACGTTCGCGCTCGGCCTGCTCAGCGGCGATCTTGGCGAGGCGCTCTGCTTCGCCAGCTTTGCCTGCGTACCAAGCGGCTTCGCGCTGCTTCTCGTCAGCGATTTGGCGGGTCACGTTTGCACGGGCCACCAAGTCGGGCGAGGCCTTCATCACGAAGTAAGGGTCATCAATTTGATCGATTAAGCGGTACGGCTGGTGCAGGTGCTTCATCGATGTCGTGAAGTACAGGTAACCATCCGGACCCATCGCCAACGAGTCAGGCCATTTCAATCGTGGGTCGGCAACGAAGGTTTCGATCGCACCGCTTGGACGACGCACGATGATCGCGTCGCGCTCGATGGCGGCGAGGTACAGGTTGTCGTCTTTGTCTAGCCACATGCCATCGATCACCGAGCCGGTCGGGCCGAGGTCTTGGATCGAAGCGGAACGGACGGCTTCGCTCGTACGGGTATCACGCAAGACATTCGTCGGCACGCGGTAAATGCGTCGGCCTGACATGGTGTGGTAATAGAGCCAGTCGCCGTCGGCAGACAACTCGATGCCGGAGACGTTGACCTGCGGCGCGAGGCCTGCGAAGTTCCGCCACTCGTTCGAGCCGACGCGAGCGATCACGCCAGCGTCTGCGGTGGTCGATGGGTCACCGAGTAGGACGTTGTGCGTCTGTCGGGTTTTGAGGTCGACGACGTAGATCGTGCCACGCGTTGCATCGGAGATGTATGCGGTTTGCCGCTCGTCGTCGACGCGGAAGTCGCTGAGGTAACTGGTGCGTGTGAAGTCACGCTTGTGGTCGAAGTAAAAGACCTGGGCGATGCTATCGTCGCTGAGGTCGATCTTGAATAGCTTGGGGCCTGCGGTGACGACTCGGCCGTCGACACCGGGGTTACCCGCATCGAGTATCCAGAGGAAATCGTTCTTGTCGACGTACATCGCTTGTGCACAGACGTAGCCACGCAGTGCGGATGGGCCGGACTTGCCGTCCCAATCGTTCCAGTACGGCGAAGGGAAGGCCTCGAGCGTGCCGTCGGGCAAGAGCTCTGCCACGGAGGCTTCGGGGCGATCGTTCCACCAAGGGAAGGTCACAAAGACCCGGCCAGTCTGCGAGACTGCGATGCCGGCGGGCTGCTTGCCATCAAAGGCAGCAACCTCGACAACGAGTTTTTCCCAGACGGGCTCGAAGCCAGCGGCTTGGCCATGGCCCTTGGTTGAGGAGCAGGCACTAAGCACGAGCACCGCGACGACAAGGATCGCTGCGGTGACTAGGCCCTGAGCCAATGGAAGATTACGGACAGATTGTTTACGCGTGTTCATAACGACAGTTCCCATGAGGGGGGTGAAACCCCCGGTGATGAGGGTCGTATCGTTTGATCACGCGCGTTGATTAACGTCCAACTTAGATATAAAAATCAAAGTGGCTGATAAATGAGTTATGGGTCTGTGTTATGTAGCGCTGCGCTATTCGACCGTGCCATAGATCCGATCGCCCGCATCGCCGAGTCCGGGAACGATGTAGCCCTTCTCATTGAGTTGGCGATCGATCGCGCTGGTGGTGATAGAGATATCGGGGTGATCCGCGGCGAACCGCTCGATCCCTTCGGGCGCAGCGAGTAAGCAAATAAAGCGAATATCGTCACATCCCTTTTGTTTCAGCACATGCGCCGCCGCGGAGGCACTGCCCCCAGTCGCGAGCATCGGGTCGACTAAGAGCACCGGGCCTTGGGCAATATTCGCAGGAAGCTTGACGTAATAACTCACTGGCGTAAGCGACTTTTCATCACGAAACATCCCGATGTGCCCGACCTGTGACCCGGGAATCAAACAAGCCATCCCCGCCGCAGGCCCCATCCCCGCACGCAAAATAGGAACCACCGTGATCGGACCCGCCAGCTGCGTTCCCGTGTAAGGCTCGATCGGCGTATTCACCGTATGCGGCTTACTCGGTGCCCCACGCATCGCCTCATAGGCAAGCAAAGCGCCGAGTTTCTCCGCGATCGAACGGAACCGATCCGTCGCCGTATCCAGGCTACGCATCTCGGTCTGCAAGTGACCCACCAGCGGGTGATCGATTAAACGGACGTTGTCGGGCATCGCATGCTCCCCAAATAGATTCACAGGCGTGCACAGCCTATCACGACCACGCCGTCCATCGCTACTACAGACTGCACACTTCATCTACCAATGCAGGTGGCACACCAATCCCAACGACGAAGACCTCACCCGTGAACTGCGATGCATCGCCCTTATCGAAGCCAACCTTCTTCGCAACGAAAGTCACCGTTGCACTGGCCCTAACGGTGCCTGACCCCGATATCTCCAACGCCGACGGATGCACCGCCGCTTCACCTGTATCGCAATCCAAGCCCGATGGCACATCGATCGCTAAGACAAGCGGATCGTTGCCCGGCAGATCCCCGCCAGCAACACCAGCATCGTTCATCGCGCCGATGACCGTAGCGACATGCCCTTCGATCCCGCGCGACGCATCGAAGCCCGTGCCCAGCACCGCGTCGATCAATAGATCCGCCGCTTTCCAATGTGGCGACTGTTCCGCTAACGACTGCGCGTCATCGCAGCGCATCAGCTTGACACCCATACGCAGACAGATCCCGTAGTTCACCGCCGCGTCGCCTTCGAGCAGCGATGGATCGCTCGCGTTGTAAACGACGACTTTGCGACCGGCATTATGCAGATGTCGCGCGATGACGTAGCCGTCCCCGCCGTTGTTGCCGCCGCCGCACACAATGGCGACCTTATTGCCTTCGACCGCCTCGAGCATGCCCGTGGCGACGTCGGTCGCGTTGATCCCCGCGTTCTCCATCAGCACGACACCGGGGATGCCCAGCCGATCGATCGCCAAGCGATCCACCTCGCGGGACTGTTTTCGGCTCAGCGACACGGAAACCTTTGGCAGATTCGTTTTACTCATAGCCCGATCATAGGCCCAGCGTGCCGACCTGACATCCACACTCGGCCATCGACGTCCTCACGTTGAGCCAATGCGGATCGGCTGCGATCGGATTCGCTTCCAATCTCTACCGGAGCAAAGTTAATGGGCTCAAATGCGTAAAGATTGAATCCTGATAAAATCGGCGCAGCTTCGGCGTGGGTACTCCCGCGACTGCGGTTAGGCCCGGTCCAACGCTCCACACGCGTCACCGGGTCGTTTTAATTCTGCACCGAACATCGGCCCCCGATGTTGGTCTCAACCAGCCATCCTCCACGACGCCTCGCGATACATAAAGTAGAATCTACTTGCTGATTGGGGGCGTAGCTCAGTGGTTAGAGCACGGGACTCATAATCCTTTGGTCGCAGGTTC
>JBGCDC010000345.1:0-3775 GCA_045105055.1 Phycisphaeraceae bacterium
CCTCGCGAATGCGGTGCAGCAGCGGGGCGGCGCGGTGACAATGCGGCTGACTCCGCCGGAGATGGGTACGGTGCGGATCCAGATGCAGATTACGGGTACGAATATCAGCGCGACCTTTCATGCGGAGTCTGCTTCCGCTCAGACGCTGCTGACGAATCAACTCGCACAGCTGCGTTCTTCCTTGGAAAGCAAGGGAATGAGCGTTGACCGGCTTAGCGTTCAGCCGCTCGCCGCGACCGCATCCACCAACAACGCTAACCAGAGCCAGAACCAAGGCGACAGCCAGCAGCAAGGCCAATCACAACAACAGAGTGCCGGTGATGGTCGCAGCCGAGGCCAGTACAGCGGCGACTCGTCTGGCCGACAGTCTTCGGACCAGCAAAACAACGGCTCGTCACAGCAAGCACCCCGTGGGTTCTTCGATCGACTTAGCGATGCCGTCGAGCCCGAAGCCGCCTAGATAAAAGGATGACATTATGTCAGCAGCCATTGGTGGCGCCGCAAGCCTCCTCAATCAACCGAATACAACGCCGGGTGCTAACGGATTTTCCGATCTCTCCTCGGGTGAGTTCCTGCAGATCATCCTCTCTGAACTGAGCAACCAAGACCCGCTTGCGCCGAGTGACACCGCGGCGATCCTTGAGCAGCTATCGAGTATCCGTAACATCGAAACGCAGACGCAGCTGGATGATCGTTTGGGCTCGCTGGTTACGCAGAACTCGATCTCGACGAGCGCGAATTTTATTGGCAAGTTTGTCACTGGTCTTGATGCGTTCAACAACACCGCGGAGGGGATCGTTGAGTCGCTGAGCGTGCGTGATGGCGAGCCGTATTTGAATCTCGCGGGTGGAGGCGAGTTGGCGGGCGATCGTGTCACGCAGGTCGAAGACCTTGGCAACTTAGATACGCAGGTGGTGCAGCAATTGCTAGCAAACTTGCAGGTGCTCGACTCCGGCTCACTGATTGGTCGTGATGTTGTCGGTCAGGTCGCGGACATCAACGGCGGAGCGCGACAGGTGGCTGGCCGAGTGACGGGTGTCACGGTGGTGGATGGCCAGATCCAGTTGGAGCTGGACACGCTAGAGACACTGCCTCTGGGCGGCGTGCGTAGTTTCAAGGAATCGGAATAACGTTAAGGGTAGCGAGCGATGACGGTTGATCCCGCAAGACTGTTGCAGATGCTTGAGCCGACGGTTCGGCCGGGCAATCTGTCTGCAACAAGCGGGATGCAGCAGGCCAAGCCTGCGTTTGAAAATCGAGCGTTTGATGATTTGTTAAGCGAAGCGAAGGCAACGACAACGACTGCAACGCAGTCAGGCGGAACGAAATCGGGCGAAGTGATGCCCACGCCGCCCGCACAGTTTTTCGCGATGGGCGGTTTGGGACAAGTAGAAAATGCGGCACTGCGTAACGTGCTTGCGCAGTCGCATGGATCAGGGTCGGGCATGGGCAAGACAGGCTAATCATTCGACAAAACGTCGGATGTATTTGGAGCAATAACGATGAGTATCACAAGGGCTATGTTCTCCGGCTTGACCGGTCTTAACGCGAACTCGCAAACGATCGGCGTGGCGGGTAACAACATTGCCAACGTCAATACGACGAGCTTTAAGCGCAGCCAAGCGCATTTCGAGACGCAGGTGTCTCAGACACTCAAGAACGGCTCGGCACCGAGTACCGCGCTGGGCGGTACCAATCCCGCGCAGGCTGGCCTGGGTACAAGGCTCGCCGCAATCACGCGCGACTTCTCCGACGGCGGTTTGCAGCCGACCGGCGTGGCGACGCATGCCGCGATCGAAGGCAACGGCTTCTTCATCGTCGAGCAGTCCGGTTCGCGACGCTTTACCCGTGACGGCACGTTCCAGCTCGACCGCGACTTCAACCTCGTCACCAACAGTGGTGCACGTGTACAAGGCTACGGCGTCGACACCGACTTTAACGTCGTGCCCGGCCTGCTCCAAGACATCAACATCCCCCTGGGTGTCTTGACCATTGCGCAAGCCACCGAAAACGTAAACATCGGCGGCAACCTCAACACCGGCGGCAACGTCGCAACACAAGGCTCGATCATCGAGAGCGAGGCGCTCTTCTCCGACGCGGCAGCAACTACTCCGGCCGTTGCAGGCGATGCGTTGACCAGCTTGTTCGGTGCGGATGGGTCCGCACGATTCCCAGTGGGCGCGGTGCTGAACCTAGGCACGATCACGCGCGGCGGTGCGGAGCTGCCGTCGCGTTCGTTCGAGATCAACGCGATCAACACGACCGACTCCGATGGTAATGGCACGACGCTTGGCGACTTCATGGCCTTCATCGAAGACATCACCGGCATCGATACCACCGCAAGTAACCTGCCCGGCGTCACGGTGAATGCACTTGGTCAAGTTATTGTCGAGTCGAATACTGGCGTCGCCAACCAGCTACTCATCGATCCTGGTGACATCATCGCGAACTCCGGCGGGGTGAACTCCCAGCCTTTCACTTCGCCTTGGACGATCGCGCAAGAAGCCGACGGTGAATCAGCTCGTACTAGCTTTATCGCCTACGACTCGCTGGGCAACCCACTGAATATCGACATGATTACCGTGCTCGAGGACAAGAACTCGACGGGTACCGAGTGGAACTTTTACATACACTCCGACGACGACTCGGATCTGAATAAGTTCCTGAGCCGAGGCTCGCTCTCGTTTGATACCAATGGTCAGTTCACTCTCGCGCAGGGGGGCACGGTCGTTATAGACCGGACCGACACCGGTGCGCTTGACCCACAGAACGTCACGCTTCAGTTCACTGACCCTAACGGGACGCTTGGTTCGCTGACTGCTCTTTCGGGTCTCGATACAAGCCAGGTGAACTCGCTGCAGCAGGATGGCACGCCGATCGGCACGCTCGAAGATTTCAGTATCTCTGAGGACGGCACGATCACTGGCGTCTTCTCGAACTCGCTGCTGCGTGACTTGGGTCAGCTGCCGCTGGCGATGTTCTCGAACACCGCGGGCCTATCTGAAGTCGGCGGCAACATGTATGCCAACGCATCGAACTCCGGCTCGCCACAGGTTGTGGCTGGCGGCACGGGTGGTTCGGGCCGCGTGATCGGCCGAGCGTTGGAGCTCAGTAACGTCGACCTCGCGCAGGAGTTCATCAGTCTGATCAGTGCTCAGACCGGCTTCAGTGCCAACTCGCGGATCATCTCGACAAGCGACCAGATGATTCAGGAACTGTTGTCAACGATTCGATAGAAGAACTGGCTAGTGCTAGTTGCTAACGACTAATGCAAGCGAAATGAATATGCGAGACGATTGCCACCAGCCACCAGCCACCAGCTAACCCATGATCACCGTCACAAGACTCAATGGTAAGCAGTGCGTTATCAACGCCGATCTGATCAAGGTCGTCGAGGAGAACCCGGATACCACCGTGCGATTGACGACGGGCGACACGATGATCGTGAGAGAATCGATGCAGGAGGTGGTCGAGTTGGCGGTCGATTATGGTCGCTCGCTTCGCAAGTTGATTCCGCCGAGTTGAACGCGGTTTGTGAGGCAAGTGCATTCGTCAAGCGGCTGTCGGTAGACCGCCGATAATAAAAGCGTATCAACGGACTGAATACGAGTTTACCCCATGGACCTGGGAACGATATTTGGCTTAATCGGCACTTGGCTGCTGATCATCGCGACCCTGCTGCTTGGCGGCAAGGTCGGGATCTATGTCGATATCCCGTCGGTGGTGCTCGTGTTCGGCGCGTCGATCACGATCGTGTTCTTCGCGATCCCCACCC
>JBGCDC010000346.1:0-2631 GCA_045105055.1 Phycisphaeraceae bacterium
CGTGACGCCCGATGTCGTCGAGCCCAAGCCTGACGTAAGGCCCGAGCCAAAGCCGGAACCAAAACCTCAGCCCAAGCCCGAGCCTGAAGAAGAGGAAGACGACTGGGACTACGAGGAAGACACCGAGACCGCACCGGACAAGCCGTCCTTCTTCGGCATCCCGCTCTAAGCCGACGCGACAACCAAGCACCACCTCAAAGCCCCGCGCCGATGTGCGGGGCTTTTTCTATGCATGTCTTCTGCGAGCTATAATCCGTACTTGCAAAAAGATAAAATCATTACGTGGCCCACGGCCTTCCTGCTCTGTATCGCTTCCACAATCGTGGGCTGTCGCGCGGCCCCTGAGCCCGCGCCGCAGACTCTGTCGCAGATCACCGAGACACACGCTGCGACGCGCGCGATCGATCGCATTGAAAAAGACCTCTCCTTAGCGACAAGCGACTTGATGCGGATGAGCCTGCACGCCCAGCGTTGGCCGCTCGTTCAGCAGGCCGTCGCTTATCAAGGCATCACGCACCGCGACGCCTTCTTCGGCAGCCGATCCTATTGGCACACCGGCTCGACCCGCGGCATCGGCTGGGCCTTGGATCAGCCGGGCAAGCTCGACGAAGCCTTCTACATCGCTACCAAAGGCAACGTCCGCATCTCAGGCGACGTCAACGCCGACATCGAAATCGCGGGCAACAGCATCGTCCACATCCTCGGCGACCTCGACGCAACACTCGACCTCCAAGGCATCTGCGAAGTCATCATCGCGGGCAACCTCACCGAAAACGCCACCATCATCTGCGATGGCCAGCTACAACTCTTCGTCGGCGGCAACAGCCAGGGCATCCTCGGCTCAACCAAAAGCTCAACCATCGTCATCGACGGCAACGCCTCCGGCACCATCCAATCCGGCGCACCCGCCACCGTCCTCACCGTCACAGGCGACCTCGCCGCCGACATCCCGCCACCCAAAAACAAAGACACGATCCTCACCCTCCGTGTCGACGGCTATACCCCCTCCGCAAAAATCCAAGCCCTCGCAAACGCCGGCTTCACCCGCATCAACGCAACCCTCGGCACCTCCGACACACCCCCAGGCCTCTACCCCCAAAACGAAACCACCACCCGACCCACCGCCCGATGGGTCGTGCTCAAACAACGCGAACCAAGCAATTGAACCGCTCTGCGGTAAAACTCGAACAACTACAATCACGTCAATGTCTGAAACCCATCAGCCCGGCCGACTCAAGCGTGAACTCGGCGTCTTCCACGCCGTATTGCTCGGCCTAGGCTCGATCCTCGGCACAGGCGTCTTCGTCTCCATCGGCATCGCCACCGGCATCGCAGGCCCAAGCGTCTTGATCGCCATCGTCCTCGCTGCGCTCCTCGCACTCTGCAACGGCCTAAGCAGCGCCCAACTCGCCGCCGCCCACCCCGTCGCCGGCGGCACCTACGAATACGCCTACCAATACCTCCACCCCAAACTCGGCTTCACCGCCGGTTGGATGTTCCTCCTCGCAAAGAGCGCGAGCGCAGCGACGGCACTTCTTGCAGTCGGTGGTTTTGTCACGGTCGCAGCAGGCTGGACATCACCCACATTTAGAAACCAGCCCACTGTTTTAGAAAAGGTGATGTATAGCCTGCCATGGACGTTTGTCCATCTTTTGATTCTGCTTTTCTGTATGTTTGCTGTCCTGATTGGATTGCGAAGAAGCAAGTGGATCAACCTTATTTTCGTATGTATTACGCTTGCGGGTATCTTGCTCTTTGGTATCTATGGCACGTTTGTTCTTCCGGCCAAGTTCGGCGTTTCGCACACGTTTCAATTCATAGATTGGCGATGGATCGATTTGCCAACCTTGGGGTGGACCACGGCTTTTTTGTTTGTTGCCTACACGGGGTATGGCCGTATCGCGACGCTTGGCGAGGAGGTGCATCACCCCAAGCGCACGATCCCGATTGCCATTATTGTGTGCCTTTTTGTCACGACACTTCTATATGTGCTCGCCGCGACAGCCATGCTTCCCGCCGAGCGATTGCCACAGATGCGCTATAGCGTGAATCGAGAATTAGATTGGTTACCTGCGGCGGTTTTCTGGGGCGCATCGGATCGTGACTTTTGGAGGGGTTTGATCACCTTGACCGCCTGCGTTGCGATGCTCGGGGTGCTGTTCAATCTGATATTGGGTTTGTCGCGTGTCGTGTTAGCGATGTCGCGCAGGCGTGATTTGCACCGTTACTTTGCGTATGTTGATCTTGCGGGGGTCTCGCCGAGTCATGCGGTTTTGTTGGTATGTGTTTTGATCGCAGCGATCACGGTTGTGGGTGACATCAAAACGACATGGTCTTTTGCGGCGTTTACGGTGTTGATTTATTACGGGATTACGAACTTGGCTGCGCTACGATTGCCAAAAGAAAATCGGCTTTATCCGAGAGTGTTCTCTTTTGCGGGTTTGGTGGGTTGTTTATCTTTGTGTTGGTTTGTTGAGCCGATCGTGTGGATGATTGGGGTGAAGTTGATCGTACTTGGGCTGCTTTGGCATGCGTTGGCACCGAAGATGTTTGGTCGCCCGCCGCTACCCACCGAAGTCTGTATCGCTTGCGGGTATGATCTTCGGGCGTCGAAAGAGCAGTGTCCAGAGT
>JBGCDC010000347.1:0-17634 GCA_045105055.1 Phycisphaeraceae bacterium
GGCCTTCTTTGCGCATGATCACTTCGATGGTCAACGCGAATGGGCTTACGACCACAGCGACCGCCACACAGCGCTCAAGCGTCTCGCCCGGCTAAAGGGTCGGCCCGTGTTGGTGAGTGGCAAACACAACGAGTACCTCAAAGACCATTTGGATGTGGCTGCGTTCACTTTCCTGCCGGTACCCGTCGCGGAAATCTTCGACATCCCCGAGGGGCCGGTTCTGCATCCGCATACCGACGCGTGGATGCATCGAGACAGCAGCTACCGTGATCGTGCCCGTGCGTGGTTGGACGAGGTTATTCGGTAAACTCTTGCGATGCTAGACGCCAATGATCCGCAGCGCACGATTTTTTTCGCGGCCTTTGAGCCTAGCGGGGATGTGCTCGCTGCTCGACTGATCGAGGAATTAAAGCGTCGCGACCCCTCGCTGCGTTTTACTGGCTTTGGTGGGCCCAAGATGCAGGCAGCGGGGGCCGAGTTGATTGAGGTGACGACCGAGCACGCGACGATCGCGCTGGGCATCCTTGGCGAGGTGAAGACTCACCTAGGTCGCCTCAAGGTGATGGACAAGTACTTGGCCCAGAACGAGATCGCTGCTCTGGTGCCGGTTGATAGTCCTGCGGCGAACTGGTCGGTGTGTAAGCGGGTCCGCAAGCATCAGCCCAAAGCAAAGATCGTGCACCTGGTTTGCCCGCAGATATGGGGCTGGGCGACTTGGCGGGTGCGTCGACTGCGTAAGTTGAGCGACAAAGTGCTTTGCCTGCTGCCGTTTGAGCCGGGCTGGCTTGATGAGCGTGGCGTGCCAGGCGTGTTCGTTGGGCACCCGGTGTTTGAAGATGTGTCGAAAGAGTTGGGTACGCCGATCGCAGAGGACTTGCCCAAAGCAGAAGAGCAGGGTGCTGTGAAGCTCGCGATGATGCCGGGCTCACGTTCAAGCGAGTTAAAGAACAACTGGCCGATGATGCTTGACGTATTCTCGCACTTGAAACGCGAGTGCCCAGCGCTAGTTGGCGTGGTTGCGGCGCGTCAGGCGTCTGACGAGCGCGTACTAAAAGAGATTAGTGGCGAACGGACTTGGCCAGAGGACTTACATGTTGTGGGCGGACGGACACCTGAAGTGTTGCGCTGGGCTGATTGTGCGTTGGTGAAGTCGGGTACGTCCACGCTGCAGGTTGCGTCGCTGCTTCGGCCGATGGTGACGTTTTACAACGGCAAAAAGTGGCAGTGGCACTTGCTCGGCCGATGGCTGATCAAGACACGCACCTTCGCGTTGCCCAACGTGATCAGTGAATGGCAGGACGGCCGACGCGTCGTGCCCGAATTCGTGCCGCACTTCGGCGATCCCGAGCCTATCGCCCATGAACTGACGCGATTGGTCACGGAAGACGAAGTAATGGAGCAGCAACTCAACGGACTGAAGCGTGTTGCCGAGCCTTTCGCGACGGTGACGTTCAAGGACGCCGCCGCAGAAGCTTTCCTCGCTGAAATTTCAGAGCCTCGTTAACCAAAATCAGCTCATTTCAAGCAAAAAGAAAGACGCCCACGAGAGGCGTCTTTCCTTATTTTTAAGCTCCGCAGCGCGAATGCGGTTGTTTAATGCATCAGTTTTGCCGCCAGAAACTTCGGAGCGGCGGCAGGGGTGGCAAGCGACCTACGTGGCCGATCACCGGTGTTGCGAATCACTTACTTCTTCTTCTTAGTGACTCGGCGGGTTGCCTTCTTCTTGGTGGCTTTCTTCTTAGTTGCCTTTTTCTTAGCGACCTTTTTCTTGGTCACTTTCTTTTTGGTTGCCTTTTTCTTAGCGACCTTTTTCTTGGTTGCTTTCTTCTTGGCTACCTTCTTCTTGGTGGCTTTCTTCTTAGCAACCTTCTTCTTAGTGGCCTTCTTCTTGGTCACTTTCTTCTTGGTTGCCTTCTTCTTTGTAGCCTTTTTCTTCGTAGCCTTTTTCTTCGTTGCTTTTTTCTTTGCCATGGCGTTTGGGTCCTTTCGGTTCGCGCGTCGGAGCTTGAATTAACAATGTAACGTCACGGTGCAAGCTAAGTCAATAAAAAAGCACCGCGCTTGTTGCATCGGCGGTGATCAGTGATCGGCTTGAGTATTCATTCAATTAATTTTTAGATGTCGCATGACATACGTCGGCAACATCTTCATCGCATTAACAAACAACGCTTGCAGATTGCGCTGCAAGCGTCGTCGGATAAACAATATTGTTGTCTTAATAGCTTAACTCGATCGTGTCTAAGCATTGTTATCAAGACACACTTAGCGCCGCGTTACTTCTTTAGCACCTTGATTTCGATGTTGCGGAAGTCGCATTCATGGCTTTCGGATTGAACGGAGATGCTGCCGCTCTCGAGGAGTGTGCCGTTGTTGAGTTGTGGTTTCGTGTACTCGAAGACGACGTCGCCGTTAACACGGTGGATGATTTTTTCACTGCCGTGGACTTCGATTTCGAGCTTGACCCATTGTTCGCCCCGGTAAGTCTTAGATGTGGACTTGTTGCAGTGGGCTTTGATTAGTTTGTCGTTTTTGACGTAGTGCGTGCCGGGTGTGCAGATGTTCGCGGTAGGGCGGTTTTCCTTAACGTTCTCGGCTTGGCCAAGGAGTTGGACCTCGATGGAGTTGGGGAAGTTCTGCTTTAGGCCCATCGTGTCGGGGGCTTGGCCATGAATCATGACGCCAGAGTTCATGTAGGCCCATCCTCCGGGGTTTCCTTCGATCTGTTTGTCGCCGATGAAGCGATACTCCATGCGGAGGATGTAGTGCGAGTAGGGCGTGTCGAGGAAGAGGTGGCCGAACTGACCACTGAATTTGTCGTAGTTTTCGTAGCGGACTTGGATCGCGCCGTCTTTGACGCGGAAGGTTTTCTTGGAGTCCTTGCCGAGCTCTTCACCAACGATTTTGGGTGTCCAGCCGGAGAGGTCTTCGCCATTGAAGACGGAAACGAAGCCATCGTTCTCTGCCTCAACAGCCATCGGCTTGCTTTTGGTTGCGTTCGGGAGGATTTCACAGCCGGTCATCAGCGATAAGGTCGCGAACAGAGCGGGTAGCACGAAAAGTAGACGGTTTTGCATCAGGGGTTCTCCAAATAGGTTTTCTTATTGTATCGGACGCCCGCTATGGGCTGGTATTTCAGAAGCGATGGCATGATTGTGTGTGCTCTAGTTGATCCCTGGTCTATTGCTCCAGCAACTTGATACGGATGTTGCGGAACTGAACGGGGGCGCCCTCGGCCTGTAAGGCGATGTACCCGTCGCTTAGCTGCGTTACGCCTCCGCGGGCCTCAATGAGTTTCTTTGCCGCATAGTCGTCTCGCTTGTCGTTTACATCGAGCTGGGGTTGTTCGAGTGCGAAGACGTCTTTTCCATCGACACGAAAGATCATCTTGTCGTTACCGTGAACTTCCATCTCCAGCGCGACCCACTGATCGCCATAGATTGTCTTGGAGGTCGAGTTGATGCAGTGTCTACGGTCTAGTTTGCCTTCGTAGAACACGTGCGTCCCGGGCGTGCAGACGTTCGCGGTGGTGCGTTTGCGCTTGTCGCCGATGGGTAGGCCGAGCATCTGCGCCTCGATCGATGCGGGGAACTCTTGAGTGAATGACATCGACTCGGCCGATTGGCTGTGGAGCATGACGCCGGAGTTGATCCATGTGTAGTTAGGCGCACCTTTGCAGTGACCTTCAACGAAGCGGTAGTCCATTCTCAGGATGTAGTGGCTGTGGGGCGTGTTGTAGAAAAGGTGCCCGAACTTGCCGTCGAATGTCTGGTAGTTGTCGTAGGTGACTTTGAGGATGCCGTCCTCTATAACGAATGTGTCTTTATAGTTCTCGCCGAGCGTTTCACCCGCGATTTTAATCGTCCAGTCGGTGAGGTCCTTGCCGTTGAAGATAGACACGAAGCCCTCGGCATCGGTTGGCTTTTCCGCCTCTGCTTGCGGTGTGCCATGGCAACCTGAAACGAGCACGAGTAGTGACAATAGAACAAGCGGGTAAGCAGTTAAACGATTCATCTATCCTCCGAAGGATTGAGGTGAAAGAGCCAAGTCCAGTCGTTCTTACGCAGAAGCAGGATCGGTCGTTCTTGTGTACACGCCCTCTGGTTTGGCTTGCTCAGATCGCTTTTCCCCAAACCAGATGAAATGCAGGATGCCCTTGAGGTCGTCGAAGGCAAGGATGATGCAGGGTAAGACGACCAAGATCATCACGGTCGCGCTGATTAGCCCCGCGGCGATAGAGATGGCCATGGGGATGAGGAAGCGGGCTTGGAACGAGGTTTCGAGGATCAGCGGGGTTAGACCGAGCACGGTGGTGATCGTCGTGAGCATGATTGCACGGAAGCGGGCCTGCCCCGCAGCGACGAGCGCGTCGTAAACGCTTTGGCCTTCGCTGCGTTTCATATTGAAGAACTGCACGAGGATGAGCGAGTCGTTGACGACAATGCCCGATAGTGCGACGAAGCCGATGAGCGAGAGGAAGGTGAGGTCGAAGCCGAGGATGAGGTGTCCCCAGATCAGGCCGATGGTCGCGAAAGGTACGACGCACATCACCAGCAGCGGCTGGGAGTAGCTCTGGAACAGCCAGGCGAGGATGATGTAGATCATGATCAGCGCGGCTGCGAAGCCATAAGGCAGCGAGCCAAACGCGTCGGCCATCTGTTCCTGCCGACCTGCGAAGCCGATTTCTAAGCCCGGGTACTTCGCTTCGATCAGATCGAGCTTGGAGGGCAGCGGATTGCCTTGTGAGTCTTTGAGGATCTTGCCATTTTTATCCTTGGGCGGCTGACGCAGCTCGGCGACGATCTGTTCTGGGCTTGCGTCCGCATCCGCCGCAGCCGTCACCGTCACGGCACGTTTACGATCGACACGGTTGATACTGGCGTAGGTCGAGCTGTCTTCGATCTCAACGAGCTCACGCATCGGCACGGGTCGGCCTTGCGGGTCGACGAGCCATGCATTCTGTACTTGCGTCAGCGAGCCACGCGTGTCTTCATCGATCCGCACGCGGACGTCGATGTCTTCTTCACGATCAGCGAACGTATGTGCTTCTAAACCAAACAAGAATCCACGCAGCTGCGTGTTGATCTCGCGATTATTCATGCCAAGCGTCGCGGCGTCAGGGTACACCCGCACTTTTCGCTCAGATTGCCCAAGGTTCGCATCGTCAGCGACATCGAACAGCTCGTCGTATTCGAGCAAGAGCTTTTTGACTTCGACCGTCGCGAGCCTGAGCTGCTCGGGGTCTTCGCTGGTTAGGCGGATCGTGACGTCGGGTCCGCCGGGACCACCGGCCTGCTGCATGTAGCTGATGCGCTCGACATCATCGATCTGGCCTTGGAGTTTCTTGCGAATCGCGGTGGTGATCTGTGGCGACGTGCGGTTGCGTTTCTCGACCGCTTCGAGTTCGACAAACAGTTGGCCCACGTGCGAGGCGGGGGCGTTGGATGTACCGGTCTCGAGGTCGTTGCTGCCGCCGATGAGGGACTCGATGGATTTGACCTCAGGCTTCTCGCCCATCACGACGGCTTCGACGCGCTGGACCGCTTTGCGTGTCGCTTCGACAGGCGTGCCGATCGGCATCCGCACATCAATGACAAACGACTCGGCGTCGTCCGAGGGCAGGAAATTAAACGCCAGTCGCTCCCCCGCGACCATCCCTGCCGACGCGATCAGGACCGACACGGCAATCGTGAGCGTGAGATAGCGAACTCTAAGCAGCGCCGCCTGCATCCGACCAAACGCGGGGATTACGCGATTGTTGATCAAGCCATCACGCCAAGCTTCGTATCCACGCAGCCAACGTGAGAAACGGTTTGTCTTGAGGCGCTCGCCTTTTTCAAGCGAATGGCCCATGTGAGACGGCAAGATGAGCAGCGACTCGATCAGGGACATCGCAAGCGCACACGCCACCACGACCGGCAAAGCTCCAAGCAGCGTGCCGATCTGCCCTTTGATAAACGTCAAAGGCAGGAACGCAACGATACTCGTCATCACTGTCGCGACGACGGGCCAAAAGACTTCGTTCGCTCCATTGATCGCGGAAGTGGTCGGCGACTCGCCCGAATCATCATGGTGCGATTGGATGTTCTCAGCGACAACGATCGCGTCATCGACCAGTAGCCCGAGCACCACGATGAGCCCGAACATGGTCAGCAGGTTGAGCGTCACGTCCAGCGCGGACATGAGGATGAGCGTGCCGCAGATCGCGGTGCTTAGCCCGACGCCGACCCACATCGCGGCCCGCCAGTTGAGAAAGATCAGCAGCGTCAGGAAAACGAGCATCGCGCCGTAAATCGCGTTACGGGTGAGCAGGTCGAGTCGGCCTTCGACGAAACGCGCGAGGTCTGTCGTTGCATTGATCTCTGCGCCGTCGGGCAAGGGCTTGAGTGCGTTGGCGCCGAGTTCCCATGCGATTTGCGCATCTGATTTGCTAGGCCCGCCGGGCCTGCGTTTCGTCGTAAGCTGCATCAGGCGGTCGGCGTTCGTCAGCTCGTAAGGTTCGCCCTTGCGTCCCTTGACGTAGGCACGCACCATCTGTGCCATGTGCACGATGTCTTGCTCGCCGACCTTGAAGATGGTCAGGCTTGTGGCCGGTTGATTGTCGTATCGGGCTTCGAGGTCGCTCTCTACGAAGCCTTCGCTGACGGTGGCGATCTCGCCAACGGTGATGATGGTGCCGTCTTCGCTAGCGAGCAAGGGGATTTGGCGGATGGCCTGTGCGCGTTCTTCGATGCCGAGGGTTCGGAGCGAGACGTTGCCTGTGTCGTGCTTGATGGTTCCGCCGGGGATCTCGGTCATCCAGTCACGGATGGTTTGGCTGATGCGGGGCAGCGACAGGCCATACTCGAGCATCGCGATACCATCGACGTCGAGGGTGATTTCGTAGGCGCGTGTGCCGCCGATGAGAATCTCACCCATGTCGGGCAGCGAACGCAAGTCGTCCCGCACCGTACGGATCGCCTGCTTCATCGCGTAGGGGTCTTCGATGCCCGCAAGCAATACGCGGATCACCGGCAGCCTCGGCTCGATCAATTGGCTGGTGATTTCCTCCGCCTCTTGAGGCAGGTCTTGAAGCGCATCGATCTCACGGTCGACGTCTTCCATCGCTGAATCGACATCGACACCTTCTTTGAACTTGACGGTGATCGCGCCTCCGCCCTCTGCGACGGTGGTACGGATTTCATCGACCTCGTCGATTCCGCGCAGTGCGTCTTCGACTTTGATAGCGAGTGACGACTCGACCTCTTCCGGTGCGGCACCGGGGTAAGGCATCGCGATGGTCGCGGTGTCGGGGTCGGTCTCGGGGAAGAACTGTTTGCGCAAGGTGGTGGACGCGACGAGCCCGCCGATGATCAATGCGGCCATGAGTAGGTTGGCCACGACGGGTTTGCGCACACCAAACGCGCTGATGCCAAGATTCATGGCGACACCTCATCAGCGTCGCGTACTTGACCGTTCGTGATCTTCGGCTCAACCCGCTGGCCATCAAGAATTGTCATCGATGCACTGAGCACGACGAGCGTCCCTTCGGATAACGGCTCTTTAAGCGCAACCCACTGCGAATCTGTAAGCCCGAATTGCTCAAAATCGCCTTCTAAGTCGAAAGCAACCTCGACAGATTTACCAACGATCTTGCCATCAATAACCGTGCGGATTCGGCCTTCCTGAATCGCACGTGCCGGGATGATGGTCTGCTGCTCTGGCTCGGCGGTATCGAGCCTAGCGAGCGTGAAGACGCCTGCAGAGAGCTTGTATGGCCCGGTGCCGTCCGCGAAGTTGCGCAGCGGGATCTTTGATTGATCGACCTCAGCAAAGACGGTGAACGTGCGTGTCGGGTTATTAGCGACCCCCAGCCGAGTGATCGTTGCGTTCCAAGGCGGGCAATCCTCGGGCTGACTGCGAGCGGTGAGCGTTACATCGTTGCCGGTGGCGACGTAGCTGCGTGCGGAGGCGGGTAGTTGGAGGGGTAGCTCAATGATGCGCGGGTCGATGATGCGTGCAACGCGTTGGCCGGGCGCGAGGTTTTCGCCGACCTCGATGTCGAGCATTTCGATGATGCCTTCGATCGGGCTGGTGATCGTGGCTCGCTTGCGGTTGGCCTTCGCGGTGTCGCGGTCGGAGGTCGCGGCGGCTTTTTGTGCTTCGATACCTGCGAGACGAGACGGCAACGCATCGAGCTGCTGCTGGATCAGCTTGCCGCCAAGCTCCGCGACGAGGACGGCGCGCTTGGCCCGGTCAACATCTGCAGGCGAGGCCGAGCCCGATTCGGATCGCGCTAACTGTCGCTGGTAGTCGTCTTTTGCGAGGTTGATGACTTGCTTCTCAAGCTCGAGGCGTTCCTGTAAGCTCAGCTTTTCGGATGCGAGTTGCTGGACCGCGGCATCCGCCTCGGCAATCCTTTTTTCGGCAGCGTTCAGCGCGTTGATGAAGTCTGTTGGGTCCAGTTCGGCGATCGTTTGATTTGCCTTGACCACGCGGCCGACCTCGATGTCCTTCGGCACGCTGATGATCGTCGCGCCGATCCGAGCGGGGATATCCACCGTGTTTTTAGCCTGGGTGGTGCCGTAGCCGCGCCACGGCCGAGCGACTTGCACCTGCTCGACACGCATGACCTGCACCGCGACCGAGGTCTCATTGAGATCGCTTTTACTGACCGTCGGTTTGGTTGAGATGAGGTAAGCCATGATGCTTACCGCCCCGATCAGCAGCAGAAGCCCCACAAGTGTGCGGAAGAGCATTGCGATGGTTTTAGCAGCAGGTTTATTCATACGTCGAGCCTATCTCATCGAAGTTCGTACAGTGTACCGAGATGGATTCAGACGGACTTAGATTGAGTAAATAAAGGCGCGGCTGGATGAGACAGCCGACTTCGGAATAGACATCTGAATCGCGTTATCACTCAACGTTGGCGTCGGTGATTTAACTAAACACATCACAGACGATTGAACCGGTCACCCCGTATTGCGGAGGCCAGCGGCGATGGCTTGGACGCTTTGCCGCAGGAGGTCGCCTTGCGGGTCAACGCCGCGGCGGATCAGTTCGACTTGGATCAGGTTGAGTGGATCGATGTACGGGTTACGTACGCGAACGGATCGCTGCAGCCAGTCGATGCCTGAGAGGAGGTCGTCTCGCTGTGCGGTTTCGAGGACCAACGCGCGAGTGCGGTCGAACTCAGTGCAGATCGTCTCGAACAGCCGCATGCTCTGGCCATCCTCGACCAGCTCGGCGTAATGCTTCGCGATCTGCATGTCACACTTTGCCAACGCGAGTTCGGCGTTGTGAATCATCCCGCGGAACATTGGCCAACCCGCATACATCGCGCGTCGTGTTTCGAGGTCGATGCCGCTTAGCCCCGTGCCTAGGCCGTACCAGCCGGTGAGCAGGTGGCGGTTTTGCGTCCATGCGAACGTGTAGGGAATCGCGCGGAGGTCCTTGAGCTCGCGTGCGCCTCGGCGTCGGCTTGGGCGTGAGCCGATCGGCATTGTCTCGATCGTATTGATCGGCGTGGCCTTGTCGAAGTAGGCGAGGAACGCCGGGTCGTCACGCAGGCTGCGGTAGCAATTGGTAGACGCCTGCGATGCCTCAGCGAGTTCGCCGGTCCAAGATGGCTCGATCTTCTCAGCGGACTCCGCGCTGACGAGGAGCGTTGCCCAAGCGACTTGTTCGACGTGCCGAAAGGCGACTTCGGGGTCGTCGTATCGTTCGGAGAGGACTTCACCTTGCTCGGTGATTCGGACTTTGAAGCCGACGGCTTCGGGTGGTAGCGATAGCACGCCACGCGCGGCCGGTCCGCCGCCTCGGCCTAACGCGCCGCCTCGACCATGGAACAGGACCAGCCCGATGCCATGCTGTTTGGCGGTGATAGCGAGTCGTGTTTGCGAATCGAATAGGCCGTAGTTGGATGCGAGGTATCCGCCGTCTTTGCACGAGTCGGAGTAGCCGACCATACACATCTGTCGTCCGCCGGTGGCTTGGACATGGGCCATGTAAGGCTTGCTTGATAGCAATGCGTCAAGCGTCTGGTCGGCGTTGGCGAGGTCATCGATCGTTTCGAATAGTGGCGCGATCGGCAGCATTGCGCGCGGCTGATCGTAGCCACGCATCTTCGCGGCCAATCGCCCCAACCAACCCATCGCAAGGACATCGCTGGGGTCGTGCGTCATCGAGATGATCAACGCGCCAAGCGCTTCGGTACCCAAGTGCTCGGCCGCTTGCTCGAGCAGCACGAACAAATCAACCGTGTTGCGCGTCGGCTCGGTGAGCTCATCGAGCTTGAGTTGATTCGTATCGAGTGTGACAGCGGCGCTTAGCATCGTTTGCTTAGCCTGCTCGTCCATCGCGGCGTAGTCGGTCGTTGGGTCGAGCTTGCCAAGTACCTCAGCGATCGTGCTGTGCAGTTGGCGCGAGTCTTCACGAATGTCGAGACGAGCGAAGTGCAAGCCGAAGACAGCGATGCGATCTTGCCAACCCTGTACTTCGCCGTCGGCCAGCTCTTCGTGCCCGTTTGCACGCAAGGAGTCCGCGATGACTTGGAGGTCATCGGACAGCCCCGCAGCGTTGCGATAGGCCAAGTCGTTCGGGCCTTGAACGGGGTCGGTCTCTGCTGCGGCGAGTAAGCGGTGGCGGATCACGCGTAGCGCTCGACGATAGGTTTCGTGCGGGCTGATCTGGTCGATCGATTCGTTGAGTTGTGGCCACTTCTCACGGGCCTGCTCGATGATCGCGCTGACCTGAGCGCTGACGGGGTGGTGCTGGTCGGAGATGCTCAGCACGCGAGCGAGATGGCGACAAAACACCGCGTGCTTCTCGACAATCGCGCGGCGGAGGTGGACCAATGTCTTTCGTGTCACCTCAGGCGTCACGAACGGGTTGCCGTCGCGGTCGCCACCGATCCACGAGCCGAAGCGGACGACGACTGGGAGCATCGGCGTGTTCTCAGGGTAGGCTTGGCTAAGCGCTCGCCGCGTCGAGTAGCACAGCTGGGGCACGACATCCCACAGCGACTCGACGACGAACAATGAGCGATCAACTTCTTCCAACACGCTTGGCTTATTCGGCCGAAGCGTGTCGGTCTCCCATAGGCAGTCGAGGTTCGCGCGGATGCGTCGCACTAGCTCGTCTCGCTCGCGATGGAGCATGTCAGGCCGATCGAGTTGGATCAGGTCGTCGCGCAGCCTACGCAGCGTCAAACGGATCGTCTTTCGCTTGGCTTCGGTGGGGTGTGCGGTGAAAACCAGATCGACATCGAGCTCGTTGAGCATGTCTTGCATCTGCTCGGCGGTGGTGCCTTGCGATGCGAGTTTGGTGATCGCTTGGCCTAAAGATTGATTGCGTGGGCCGGGCCAAGTGTCTTGCTCCCGCTCGCGCAGCACGCGGATGCGGTGGCGGTCCTCAGCTAGGTTGGCTAGGTCAAAGAAGCACGCCAAGGCACGCATCAGTTCGCCCATCTCGTCCTCGGACATCGCCGCGATGCGGTCGCGCAGCGTCTTGTCGGCCTGCATGTCGCCGTCGCGTCGGCCCTTAGCAAGGGCGCGAATTTCTTCGACGAGGTCGTAGAGCCCGTCGCTGCCATGGGATTTCAGGACTTTGCCTAGCTCGTAGCCGAGCATGCGCACGTCGCGACGCAGAGGGAAGTCCGGCGGGTGGTCCGTCGTTGTAGGGGCGATCTCACTCATAATTATTATTCAGTCGCCTTCAACATCATGCAGACGGCCTGTTTGAACATCATAGGTGAAGCCACGGATGATGGTTTCGCTTGGGATCCAAGGGTGGTCCCTGAGCTTGGCGACTTGTGCGTGGGCGTGTTGGCTCAGGTCGTCGATGGTGTGGAAGTCGATGGGGGCGTTCTCGGCCGGGCCGTAGCGCTCGGTGAATTGCTGGCGGAGGCTGTCGCTGGTGCAGTTCATCATGCCGCAGTTGGTGTGATTGATGACCATGATTTGCCGGGTGCCCATGAGGTTGGTGGAGATGATGGCCGAACGCAGGACATCGTCGGTCACGTTGCCGCCTGCATTGCGGAGGATGTGTGCCTCGCCGGGCTTAAAGCCTAGTGCGGCCTCGACGTTGATGCGTGCATCCATGCAGGTGACGACAAGCATGTGCCGTGCAGGTGGCGCGTCGAGTTGCCCCGCGTGGAAGCCTTGGCAGAAGATCGCGTTGTCGGAGAGTGCCTTGTCGATGTGTTGGTACCGTGAAGACAGGGTTGAGACTTGATTTTACGTGAACGAGCGTCGGCTAATCAGTGTTGTAGCAATTGTGCGTCGCTCATCATGCAGACGCCGCCGTAGCGCTGGAGCAGCGGCCGGGTCGCTTCGACAATGGTTGTCGCGATGTCTTCGGAGACAGCGGTGACGAGGTAGCAATTGCGGTAGACGTTGCTTAGCCCGTCGCCTGCTCGCTCGCCGCGATCACCCGAGCCTTGGACATCGCGTAGCAGGGTATAGCCCGGTGCGCCAGCGTTTTTGACGACGCGGACAAGTTCAGGGGTGTGTGCTGCGTCGATGACGATCTCGAGCCGTTTCACTGCGATCATGCTGGACTCCAGAGGTATTTAATCACCGCGTAGTAAAGCGGGATGCCGATGATGACATTAAACGGGAAGGTTAGGCCAAGGGCCATGGGCACATACAAGCTAGGGTTGGCTTTGGGGATGGCCAGTCGCACCGCAGCGGGCACCGCGATGTAGCTTGCGCCGCCCACCAGTGAGGCGAGCAGCAGCGCGTCGCCTTCGGATGCGCCGATCATCTTTGCAAGGAAGATGCCGAGCATCGCATGGACCACCGCTGCAACAATTGCAAAGCCAACGAGCAAGATCCCCGAATCGCGGAGGTCTTTGATACGTTTCGCCGCGACCATACCCATGTCCAACAGGAACAGGCAGAGGATGCCCTTGAATGGGTCGTAGGCCAGTGGCTTGACCGACTCCCAACCCTGCGCTCCAGTCACGAGGCCGATGGTCAGGCTGCCTAGCAGCACGAGCACCGAGCCATTGAGAAACGCTTCGCGTCCCAGGCTGGACCAGGGTTGCTTCGGTGTGTTGCTGTTGCTTTGGTCGCCAAAGAACCGTGCAAGCAGGACGCCGACGATGATGGCGGGTGACTCCATGAGCGCCATGGCCGCAACCATGTGTCCGCCGTAGTCGACATCGAGTGCTTTAAGAAAACTGACCGCGGTGATGAAGGTGACCGCCGAGACCGAGCCATAGGTCGCAGCGATGGCGGCAGCGTCATATGCGGGTAGCTTGATGCGCAGGATCGCAAACGACCAGAGCGGGATCACCACGGATGTCGCCGTCGCCGCCCCGAGCATAAGAACGATCTCGGCGCTGAAGGTGCTTTGGCTGAGTTTGTATCCGCCGTAGATCCCGATCGCGAAGAGCAGGTACAGCGAGAGAAACCGCGCGACCTGTGTGGGCATCTCCAAGTCGGATTTGACCAGGGTGGCAAAGACGCCAAGGAAGAAAAAAAGGATCGGCGGGCTAAGAAGGTTGTCGAGGACCAGGTCGAGACTCATCGATTGCTCAGCAGCGGGGCGAGCAAAGAAAATACCGCGATACCTCGGCTGGGTAAAGCCGAGGACCGCGGTAGGTCAATGAAACATAGAAAACGGGGTGCCACGGTCGATCTGCTTCACGAGTCCCTCGTGCAGTCTTAAGGGTGGCTAAAAGTTTTTCACGGGCGTCTGCGGAGCAGGTCGATCGTGGCACCCACGAAGGGTCAGCGGCTTATCGAGTGCGTTTGTCACGCAGCTTGCCGAGCTCTCGCCCGACGCGCTGCTTGACCTTGTCAGCAATCAGGCTGACGTTGGCATACAGGTCTAGGCCGCGTCGCTCGTGTCGCAGCTTCATACCGTTACTCAGCTTCACGACGACTCGACAGACTTGGTCAAATCCGCCACGTGGGCCGTTCTCATCTTCGATCATTACATCGACCTGAGCGATCCGTGTTTCGTGCTGATCCAGTGCCGCGTAGAGGCGGTCGTGGATGTGCTCGCGGATCGGTTGGGTCAGGTCGGCACCTCGGCTGGCAATCGTCATCTGCATCGTGAAACTCCGGTGAGAGGAAAAGATGTGTTACGACTTATTATTCGGTATGAATCAGCGCGAAGACAAGATTTGCATTCAGTTTTTTAAAAGGCTATTTGCCTTTGCGCACCATATCAAGCAGATCGCGCACTTGCCGGTGGCCTTCGACGGGGTGACGAAGGGCTCGTCCTTCCTTGATGGTGTAGTGATTTCGGCGACCGACCTTCTCCCGGATCAGCACGCCGCCTTCCTCAAGCTCTTGTACGATTTTTTGCACTGCCCGCTCGGTAATACCAACTTTTGCAGCTACTTCGCGCAGCAACATGTCTGGTTCAAGCGCCAAACAAATCAAAACATGCGAGTGGTTGGTCAAAAAAGTCCAGCCCGCGGGCTTGGCGTCGGCAGCGGTTGGGACAGACTTGGCCATGCATGGATCCTTTGAGGTGGGAATTGTTTTACCCGCGTTCGATCGGTGGTCGAGGCGTGATGCGCGATCGGGCTTCTACGCCGTCGCGGATCGCTTCGTGTGAGGTCCGCGCGAGTGCGGTGAGGTGGCCCATCTTTCGGCCGGGCCTCGCTTGAGCCTTGTCATACAAGTGTAAATGGGTCTGCGCCGATTCGATCGATGCCCAAGGCGGATGGCCCTGCTCAGGCCAAAGATCGCCCAGCAAATTCACCATCGCCGCGGGCTGCTTAAGCTCGACCGGCAGCGGGGCGTTACCCAGTGCACAAGCAACCTGCTGATCAAACTGACTATGCGTGTACGCATCGATCGTGAGGTGGCCGGAGTTGTGTGGACGAGGTGCAAGTTCGTTGACGAGCATGTGGCCATCCCTCGTCTGAAAGAATTCGACGCAAAGTACACCGACAACGTCGAGCTTCTCCATGATCTTCGTAGCGATCGTAATCGCTTCTGCTTCAACACTTGCCGGGGCGCCGGATGGAACGACGGAGACATCGAGGATGTGGTTGCGGTGGGTGTTGGCGATCGGACCGTAGGTCACAACCTCGCCGTTGACACCCCGAGCCGCGACGACGGAGACCTCTTGCTCAAAGTCGATGAAGCCTTCGTAGACACAAGGCTGTTTGCCCAGGTCTTCCCACGCGTAGATGAGCCCCGCCTCGTCGGCCGAGTGCAGGACGCGCTGGCCCTTGCCGTCGTACCCGCCGCTTGATGTCTTGAGGACAGCGGGTGAGCCGATCGTCTTCGCCGCTTCACGCAGCTCGTCTAGGGACTCGACTTTTGCAAACGGCCCAACAGGGATGCCATACTCTTGCAGCGTCGTCTTCTCGACAATGCGATCCTGCGCGACAGCCAAGACCTGCTGGCCAGGCCGAACCGGACAGTGCTTGGCACACGCCGCCGCCGTCGCTGCGGGGACGTTCTCAAACTCATACGTCACCGCATCGACCGACTGCGCAAAACGCTCCACAGCAGCTAAGTCGCTATACGCCGCGATCGTTTTGTGATCGCACCCTTGCGTTGCGGGCTCGCTATCAACTGGGCAAAACACATGCGTCTTCACGCCCGCGCGCTTGGCCGCATGGCAGAACATCTGCCCGAGCTGGCCGCCGCCGAGCATGCCGATTATGGGTTGTTGGGGGACTGAGTCAGGCATCTAACTGATGGGATCCTAATAGTGTACGGCGCACATTTCACTGATACGGGTGAGGCCCGTATCGATGATACACCTGACAGATTCTACAACTTGTTGATTTTTGAAGAGATAAATCGAGCCGACGCCACCCGTTTCTCTCAGTGACTCTCTGATCCATTCAAATAGTTCGGGAATTGAGTCACCATTAAGAAAGTACAGGGGCTGCACTTGTGACTTGACGTATAAGTGCCAGCGATCGTGCCAATCCTTAATGTCATCTCGAGAACGAATCGACTGTGGCGACCAATCAAACCACATACACAAAAGTGCTTTCGGCTCTTTCAAAAAATGTTGATAGTCCTTCACCGTTTCGATGACATGCAGCGGATAGCGGTTCATCGATACGGGTGCAAACTCTGGCATACTGATGTTTATAGCACTGCTTCCTGATCCACATCGCTGTGGTACTTGAGCAGTTGATCGACGCGGTTGTTCGCGTCGCAGAGGACGACGTTGGCCTCGTGACCTTCGATTTCTTGTTCGTTGAGCAGGCCGTAGGTCAGGATGATGACCTTGTGGCCGACCTCGGTGAGCTTCGCCGCTGCGCCGTAGACTTCGATGACGCCGCTGCCGGGGGCGCCGCGGATGATGTAGGTCTCAAAGCGTTGTGCGTTGTCGATATCGAGAACCCAGACGGACTCGTTGGGCCGCATACCGGACGCGACAAGCAGGTCGGCGTCGATCGTGATCGAGCCGACGTAGTCCGGGTCGCACCGGGTCACCGTCGCGCGGTGGATCTTGCTGAGCATCATCTTTCTGAGCATGGCGTTACCTCCCTCAACACGAGGGCAATCCCCAAAGCATTATTGTAGGGCCAGCCAACCCCATCGTCGAACCTCAGCTAACCCGCCTACGATGCTCTAATCCCGCTCTACCCAACGATTCAACCCGTCATGCCATCAGATTCTTCCAAGCAAAAACTCTTTATCGTCCTCGGCAACCAGCTCTTCCCGGTCACGAACGTCCGAGACATGGGCGTCGACACGGTCTTCATGGCCGAGGATCAGGGCCTTTGCACCTACATCAAGCACCATAAGCTCAAGCTCGTTTTGTTCCTCAGCGCGATGCGGAGCTACGCCGACGAACTACGTGACGCGGGGTTAACGGTCCACTACGTCAAGCTCGACGACCAGCCCACCGGAGCCAAGGCCCCGAGCTACGAGCAAAAACTAAGCGACTACCTAGACGGCCATAAAACCATCGACACACTGGTCCACTACGAGATCGAGGATAAGTTCTTCGAGCACCGCCTCGCCACCTTCGCGGGTAAGCGTGGGCTGGACCTAAGCGAACAGCAAAGCCCAATGTTCGTGACCAGCCGACAGCAGTTCGCCGAGTACTTGGACGACTCCAAGGGCAAGCCCTTCATGGCGAACTTCTACAAGAAGCAACGTCGCCGCCTCGACATCATGATGGATGATAAAGGCAAGCCTTCCGGGGGCAAGTGGAGCTACGACGCGGACAACCGCAAGAAGTTGCCCAAGACAATCACCATCCCCGAGACGAGCTACGCCAAGCCGACGGACCACGTCCGCGATGTTGTCAAGCTCATCAACGACCGCTTCGCCGACCACCCCGGCACGCTCGATGATCTCAGCGATATTTGGTTCCCGACGACGCGGCGTCAAGCACTCGCCTGGCTACGCGAGTTTCTCGACCATCGCTTCGACCTCTTCGGAGACTACGAAGATGCGCTGAGCAACCGAGGCGACTGGCTCTTCCACTCCGTGCTCAGCCCGACCATGAACCTCGGCCTGATCACGCCACAAGAAATTATCGACCGCGCACTCGAACATGCCAACGAAAACGACATCCCCCTCAACGCACTCGAAGGCTTCGTCCGGCAAATCATCGGCTGGCGCGAATTCATCCGAGGCATCTACCAAACCTATTCCGAAGAGCAAGAAGCCAAGAACGCCTTCGATAACCATCGCACCATGAAGCCCTGCTGGCACC
>JBGCDC010000348.1:0-4832 GCA_045105055.1 Phycisphaeraceae bacterium
GGTTTGAAAAACGCTACAAAGAAAGTGGAAACGCTCTAATGGCATGGCTCGAGCTCCTTCTCCCTCGGCGGGAGAAGGCCGGGGATGAGGGGGAGGCGTCAAACAAACGGCGGCTTGTTGCCTGTTTCATTGTGAATCGAACGCTGTCCCCTCAACCCCAGCCCTCTCCTCAAGGAGAGAGGGAGCTAAGACAGCAAGGACAGAAAACACGCATGCTGCTCTAATCCTGAACACGTTTTGACTTCGCACGTTTTAATCAGAGCATGAAGCCGTGTTGAACAATTGACACATCTAGCTGAAAATACAGCGATGCCAACGACGCCAAAGCAACTTACCACCCTGCTCCTCGCCTGCCTCCTGCTCACCGGCTGCAACAGCGACTACATCATCCGCTCGACCGACTACCGCAGCCCGGATCGATTCGAGCGTGAGATTCAAAAGTTTGAAAAGGCCGACGCGAAGGCGATGCCGCCTAAGGACGCGGTGCTTTGTGTGGGTAGTTCGAGTATCCGCATGTGGCACGGCTCGCTGGCCGAGGACCTCGAACCACTGACCGTGATCGGCCGAGGCTTTGGCGGGAGCAACACGAACGACTTGCTCTACTACGCCGACCGAATCGTCATCAACTACAAGCCACGGGCGGTGATGATTTATGAGGGCGACAATGACATCGCACAAGGCGTCAAGCCCGTCGCAATCGTCGCGACGCATAAACAACTGCTGAATAAAATCAAGCGTGATCTGCCCGGCTGTCGGGTGTACATCCTTGCAGTCAAGCCCAGCCCGAAGCGATGGAAGTTTTGGGCCAAGATGCAATCGGTCAATGAATCGCTTGCCGAGCTAGCAGACGAGCGAGACAACGTGACCTTCATCGACATCGCAAGCCCGATGATCGGCAGAGACGGCCAGCCACGCGCCGAGTTGTATATCAAAGACGACCTGCACCTGAGCCAAGCGGGCTACAAGCTTTGGCGCGACACCGTTCGCCCAATCCTCGTCGAAGCGGAACGCAAGCACGAACAACCACGAGCCAGCGAGTGAAGCAGCCGAGCAACACGCGGGGGCTCGAGCTATCGTGAACCTGTTTTACAACGGCATATCGATAGATAAGAAATAGCCTCGACGCGCCGCCGGTGAGTATGGAACATCGCATCGCGAAGATCCAGCGCCGCTTAGCGTCGCGGCTAAAGCGTGATGTATTCATTCGTGGCGTTTATTAACCCCTCCCTCGGAGGGAGGGGAGTTTGAAAGCCGCTTCGCAGATTGAAAATGCTCTATTTCAATAGATCAAAGACACAAATTCAAAACTCAAAACCAACCCTAATCTTGCACCACCGGCGGGTTCTTATCCGCTTGATAACTACCCTTTGAGCCATGCGGCCTGATCGGCCAAGTGTCCGTGCGGAACGGGTACGCGGGGACCTCTCGACCGTTGAGCAGCGAGCCCATCGGCAGGTTCGAGATCGCATACCGCACCGCCAAAGGCTTAGGCACATCCGCAGACCAGACCGTGACCGTGCCGGCCTGACTATCGAGCGTTGCATCCGCATGATGGAAGACCTGATTTTCGCCAGCGATGTAAAAGCCGAGCACCACATTCTTGTTGAAACGCAGGCCGTTCGCGGTCGCTTTATCAAACTGCACGACGACCTTGTCGCCTTCCACTTTGTAAGACTCATAAACCGGGCCACGCCATTCCAAAGGCTTGCCGCGCCGATCCTTCGCATCGTACACCTGAGCCAAGGCCCAGCGCGCGCTGCGCCCGCCAACAGGTCGCTTGTTCTTCGGGTGGATGTTGCTGTCTGAGTTCGCATCGTAGGTCGCGATCAGGCCGGTGTTCGGCGTGCGCGCCCAGGTCTTGTGTTGAACCTCACGGACGATATTCGTCGGGTGGTTCTGGTCGTACGTCATCGACCGACGCGTCGACCAACCCGCGATCTGAATGATGCCGAAGGGCAATTCATCATCACCGAAGACCGCACGCCAATCCGAAACCACCGCGGGGAACGTCGCGTAAAACGGCTTCCACGTTTCGCCGAAGGCATTGTTCTCGCCCTGATAAAACAGGACGCCCCGCAGGCTCAGGCCCGCCATCGGCGCGAGCAGCGTGTTGTACATCCCCGACGGCTGTCGGCCCAGACGCGGGTCAACCTGCACCCTCGGCTTGCCCGGCGCACGCTTGCCATCGCGCTCGGCCTGGGCCTTGACGACTTCCCATTTCTTGACAGCTTCTGCGTGACGCGCCAGCGCACCTGCTTCGAGACCGCCATCGATCCATGCCATCACCGATGCATCGAAGCCGTCCATGATCGGCTTCATCTCGGGGATTGATTTCAGCGTCGCATCGGAGACCCAATGGTTAGCCGTGGTCCCGCCCCACGAGTTGTCGATCAGACCGATGGGCACCTTGAGGTAGCTCTGCAAACGCAGCGCGAAGTAGTAGCCCACAGCCGTGCACTTCTCGACATGCTCCGGGGTGCATGGCTTCCAACCGCCCTGCTTAAGCGGGACATCCTGCTGCAATTCGTGAGACGCAACGAGGTCCAGTCGCAAGAAGCGGATCGCTGGGCTGTTCGCACTAGCTATCTCCATGTCCGGGTCCAATACCCCGTTAACCGACCAGGCCATGTTGCTCTGCCCACCACAAACCCACACCTCGCCAACAAGGACATCCTTGAGCGTGAGCGTTTCCGACTGACCCGCAACGATCATATTCCGCGACTCAAACGACGCGTCCATCGGCTCAAACGTCGCGACCCACTTGCCATCATCGCCCGCCTTCGCCTCGGCCGACTGGTCCGCGAAGCTTACCGTGACAACCTCGCCCTTCTCCGACCAGCCCCAGATATTCACCGGCTTATCGCGTTGCAACACCATCCCATCGCCAAACAACGTAGCCACCGACAATTCGGCATACGCCGATACGCAGACAAGCAAGGTGCAGACAAATGCAACGCAGCAAATCAAAGCAGGATATTTATGAAATCTCATCAGTATTCCTTGTTAATTAAGCATCACTACGAAATGAATCGTGCAGATGACTTCTAATGATTCTGAAAATATTAGATGCGGACGCTATTCACTCAGCGAGTGAATTAGAGCAGTTAGATTTTTCGATCTTTTGCAAGTGCATACTGAACCACTATACTAATTTAATGCAGAAATAATTTCTGCTTATCCGAAACCGCCCTAATTCCTGTGCAACTAATTCAAATCGTATTACAAGCATGCGATTTCTCTGTCTCAAAAAGGCTATTTCAATACCGCTAACGCTAGCGTTTACATAACTCTATGCCGATAGCTGAATAAGATGCACCCGTATGCATAAAAAACTAACCTCCGAAGGCCAATACACTAGCGAAACGTCAGTTTTCAAAGACCGCAACACCTGTCCAGTTGAAGCGAAGCTATCGATATCCCGTGCAAACCGAGCGATGGATGCTGCTGCCGCTTTGCTCGCTGTGCTAATCGGCCTAATCGCTCTCCGGGTCTTTTTCGCTCATCTGAACGACCTCTATCTCATCAACTTTGTAAGTGGTGCCTGGTTGGCCCAAGCCAACGAGGCCATGCACGGCACGCCATACCCTGAGCTATTCAATGGCGAGCGTGTTGGCGGGACGCGATTCATGATCATTCCAATCGCAATGCATGCAGCATTGGCATGGATCTTGGATATCTCGGGAATGGCTAGGCCCGAAGCGTTACTCGTCGCTGGCCGATTACTATCTTTGCTTTCTACGAGCGCCTTGCTATACATGGTTTATCGAATCGGTTTACGTTTCGGCACGCCAAGAGGCTTTGCCGCATTGGCCGCCGCGGCGATATTACTGACTTCTCCAGGGCAACTAGCACTGTTATCTATTCGCTACGACGCACCATCGGCCGCATTGCAACTAGGGGCACTACTCTGGGCAACTGCAAAACGGCCTCGCTGGATTTGGATCGGCGTGATCCTAGGTATCGCCATATTTTGCAAAGCGAACGCGGCATGGGTCGGATTAGGCTTAACCGCCTGGCTTCTTGCTAAGGACCGCCGCGCCCTCGGCCAACTCTATATCGGTGGTATATCTTGCGTCGTTGCGATCTCGTTGGCCGCATACCTATGGACCGACGGCAGGTTCTGGGACAATATCATTGGCCTTACCTTCAGTGGAGAAGGTGAAGTCAAGCGCGGGCTGATCGGATCTTTACAGGCGATTGGCCAGTATTGGATAAAATACGCCAAGCTTTCACTGCTCTTGCTTCCACTTTCGTTGCTAGGCTGGTTCTTGCTCATCCTGCAGTGGCGTGAAGGTGCTCCATATACACTTGCCGCCGGCTGGGGGATACTTATTGCTTGGTATAGCTACAACGATATAGGCGTCTCTTATAATCATTTACTCGACATACTTTCGTTCGTTTCGCTGGGCGTGGCAGCAGCCGCGGCCTGGGCCAAGACCCGGACATGGTGGGTATATTCGGGCGTATGGGCAGGGCTAGTTTTTGTATCCCTAGCCGCAATCGCTACTGGACATATCACCAAAGAAGCGATAAAGCCTGGTGAAACAATTTTCGATATTACAAACGAAACCCGGGCCGTCATCGCCGATATCCCTGAGGACGACGGTAGACCGATCTTTGCAAACGACCCTTACATTCCAATCATGGTTGGCGAGCGCCCTGAGGTTATGGACATGTTCATGCTTCATCGCATCTCGCGCAATGACCCCAAGGTGATGGCGTCGATCGTTGAACGGATCAACACACACGCATTTCGCGCGCTCGTACTGCCAGAAGGCTATTTAGAAAATCCAAGGATGGATCCGACATTGATCGGTGCAATATCTACTCGA
>JBGCDC010000349.1:0-12031 GCA_045105055.1 Phycisphaeraceae bacterium
ATCAGTCTGGCGATCATAGTTGTTCCACTCCGCCCAGAAGTGAATCACCAGTCGCTCAATATTTACACCGTTCTCAAGCCACTCCGCATAAGTAATCGGTCGAGATGAAGGAGTCCATTTATCCATCACTCACCGCCGAAAGTTCGCCACTTCTTCGCGCGTGGGCGGTAGGCGTTTATCCAATGGGAATAAGCGATCCGCGATGGTCTTACACAACCGGTCGCCGAGGTGGCGGTACATCTCGTAGTGGTCTTCGACGCCCTGCTTCAGTTCGTCGGCCGACGTGCCCATTGTTTCGATCCACTTGCTGTTGTGATCGATGATGTCGAGGCAGCGCTCTTTGCTCCACTCGAAGTGGTACTGGAAGCCATAGGTCGTTAGGCCGACGCGGAAGGCCTGCACCTTTGAGCCTTGGGTCGAGACGAGCGGCGCGGGCGTGCCGCCGGGCGGGGCCTTGGTGACCTCGCAGCCGTGGGCGTGCATCATGGTGTGATACATGGGTAGGCCGGTGAGGATCGGGTCGTTGTTGCCAAAGAACGATAGCGTCGTCTTGGCCATGCCTAGCTCAGGCGTCTCCATGCGTCCGACCTCGCCGCCGAGCGCGACCGCGATCAGTTGCGCACCTAAGCAAACACCTAGCACGGGGATGCCGCGCTCATGCGCCTGCTTGATCAGTTCGATCTCGCCAGCCATCCAAGCGTAGTCATTGACTTGGTCCGTGTCCTGCGGCCCGCCCATGCTGATCAGGCCGTCGACATTGTCCAGGTCCGCAGGCAGCTCATCGCCCTTGTGCAGCAAACGTACATCGAGCTTGTGCCCGTGATCGGTCAGGGTCTGGCCCAGCCGCTGCGAGGAGTCCAGGTCGTCGTGTTCAAAAATCAGAATCGCCATGGGATATCGGGAGTTGTAAGTAGGGAGTTGGGAGTCGTTGTCTATAAGGATACCCTCAAGCCCGCACCTTGCCGTAGGCACGGCGAGCGGGTCCGAGCGACATCAATCACTTTCCCTGTCGCGTTGCACCCCTGAACGCCGATAACATCCAAGTATGGAACGTAAATCACATCTAGCCGTGATGCACAACGGCGGGCTCCGCTCGCTGGTCGCCGCCACCCTCCTGATCTGCGACACCCCCGCGCCCCGCCTCACCCTCATCCACATCGATGATGGCAGAGACGCCCGGCTGACCCGCCGCAACTTCATGCGCAAACAAGCGCTCGCCCTCAACATCACCCGTATCACCGAGCTGGCCATCCCCCACCTCTTCGGGCACGGCTACGGCCGAGCACCCGACGGCGGCCCCCTAGGCCAACTCACCCGGCCCCAACTCCTCCTCGCCGCCATCGCCGAAGCCCGCTATCAACAAGCCGAGGCCGTCGTCTGGCCCGTCTCTGTCAACGGCGACGCAACCCAAGGCGCGATCGCCACCGAGCAAGCCGTCCTCTGCGAACACCTCGCACAAAACGAAGCCGAGTCCTCCCCCCGTATCGAAACCCCGCTCGCTGAGATGACCGACCAACAAGTCATCGAGCTCGGCGGCCAACTCGGCGTCGACTGGTCCCTCGCATGGTCCTGCTCTCGCCCCGGCGAAACCCCCTGCCAGGCCTGCGGCGGCTGCCGACAACGCGCCCAAGCCTTCGAAAAAGCAGGCGTGATCGACCCACTGCTCGAAGTGGCAAACGCGTCGAGGTGATTACTTTTCGCCGCAAGCAAAAGCACGTTTAATTAAGCCTGCATCCAAGCCCAGATGGTGACCCCCGCAATCCCTGCGACAACGATGCCTACGAGTGTGAAGCCAATCACAGCGTAGAGTCGCATGATCTTGATGCAGCGGTTACAGAAAAACTCACGAACGATCGGTGACTCCGGAAACCGCTCTAACGGTTGATAAAACATCCATCGCATTCGGCCTACCGCAAACTTACGACATCGCTCACAATGCCCCTCGCTTTGTTCAGCCATCGCGACTGCTTCCTATTACGCTTTGAAAAATACTTTTGCCCTAAAGGTTACGCCAATGGATATTAAAGCCAGCTATTCCCACCGCGGTGTCTTGCCATGCAGGTGTCGGACGAAGAAGTCGCGGCGGAGCCGTTTGCCGTATTGGCTTTCACCGGCGCCATGGCCTTTGCCAGTGAAGACCATGAGCTCGAAGTCTTTGTCTGCCTTGATCAGCGCATCGACGACCTGCATCGTGGACGCGGGATCGACGTTGCGGTCTAACTCGCCGACGGTGAGGAGCAGCTTGCCGCCTAGCTTGTGTGCGTCGACAACGTTCGAACTCTTGGCATAGGACGCATCGATCGGCCAACCCATCCATTGCTCGTTCCACCAGATCTTGTCCATGCGGTTGTCGTGGCAGCCACAGTCCGCCACTGCGGCTTTGTAAAAGTCCGCATGATCAAGCACTGCTCGCATCGCGTTTTGTCCGCCTGCTGATCCGCCGTAGATCCCGACACGTGACAGGTCCATCCATGGCCGAGTCTTCGCTGCCGCTTTCATCCACGCAATACGATCGGGGAACCCCGCGTCACCGAGGTTCTTCCAAGCGACGTCATGAAACGCCTTACTCCGCCAATTGGTGCCCATCCCGTCGATCTGAACAACGATGAAACCTAGCTCGGCAAGCTCCATGTTGCGATGCATGCCATAGAAACGCTTGGGGACGTGCGCACCGTGCGGTCCCGCATAGATCTGCTCAATGACGGGATACTTCTTGGCAGGATCGAAATTAGTTGGCTTAACAATGATGCCATAGATGTCGGTCTCGCCATCGCGACCCTTCGCGGCGAAGCGCTCCGGCGCAATCCACCCGGCGTTGGTCAAAGGCGACACATCGGCCCGCGCGATCTCCTTAATCAGTTCGCCCGTCTCCACACTGCGAAGCTCATGGACCGGCGCATGATCAACCCGCGACCAAGTCGTTGTGACAAACTTCCCGTCAGGCGACACGGAAATATCCGTGTGTGTCCCGTCACTCTTGGTCACAGGCACAACCTCGCCAGTATCGATATCCACCCGGCAATAGTGCCTGTGATAAGGGTCTTGGCCCTCATGGATTCCACCCGCCCAGAACCAGATTTGTCGCCCACGACGATCGACCCGGTCAACCTCACGCACCACCCAAGGCCCCTGGGTGATCTGACGTTTCACCTTGCCCGTTTTCCAATCGTAGAGGTAAAGGTGGTTCCAGCCATCGCGCTCAGACATCCACACGATCTCATCCTCTGAATCAAATAGGTAGAGAAACTTCTTACTCGAGTAAGTAAAGAATGTGCCGGGCTCTTCACTGATGACAGCACGCGACTGGCCGGTCTCCGCATCGACATCAATCACGCGATAGGCCTGATGGCCGCGCTGGTTGTACTCATAGATAAACCGGCTGCTATCGAGCTTCCAACTCACACTACCAATGCGGTACGGGTTCTTCGCTAATTCATCAGATAGCTCTATTTTTTGTTTCGTTTCAAGATCAAGTAGAACAGGCCGATCGATCGGCACCTGGTCGCCAGGCTTAAGGTAGAAGTAGCTATCCGTCTTGGGCTGAAGCTGATCGTCCGGGGCCGTATCGACGAGGGTGACCCTGCGGATATCTCCGGCCTTCCGCTTCAGCACAACAACCTTGCTCGAATCAGGCGACCACCATCCCCGCGAGCTATAGCTGTCGGCTTGAGTCCCGTCAGTCGTCAGTACAACAGGCTCGGCATCGGTCGGCTTACCATTACGCCCTAGCGCGCGAAGCAAAATATTATGATTCTTGACCTCGATAAGCCATTTGCCATCATAGGAACGAGGGCGCGGGCTGTTGCCGCGTCGATTGCCGCCGTTACCGAACACCGTGTTTGGTTTAGAAAGTACGCCGGTCTCAGGCTGGTACTCCCACTTTGTATCAAACGCTTCAAAACGCATCACGCGCAAATTCGCACTTAGGTTATTTAATGGCAGGCGATTCGGATCTATGCGCTTACCGACCTCTTGGCCTAACCGTTCCGCAAGCTTCTCGTGATCAAACGCTGACGTGGTCTCACCCGTCGCGACATCCGTCGCAAGCCATCGACCATTCCCGCCCGGGCTGATCCGGTGCCAAACCGCCACGACCGCGATCTCTGGAAACGCGTTGGCGTCGTAAACCCAGACCGATTGCATCTGTGTCTTCGCAACCTTCCCGCGGAAGTGTTGGTTAAGCTTCGCGGAGCGTTCGTAGTCGGTCTTCGAGCCTTGCGCACTTGCAGGCGGGACCGAAACGATACAGATCAGTGCGAGTAGACCAAGCCATAAAAAGCGATGAGCTTGCATTCGAGTTCCTTAGTTGCGCGTTGACTGGAGCCACTTTTTCAAGGCCGATGCAGTCATGCAGTTAATGACGTCTTCTTTGGCTGCGCCCGCACGTCGTGCGGTGAGGACGCCATAGGGCAGCTGGGTGAGGTCACCTTCGCCGTGTGCGTCGGTGTTGATAGCGAGTTTTACGCCGTGCTCTAGGGCGAGGCGTGCATGCGTATCGCGGAGGTCGAGCCGCCAATGGTTTGCGTTGATTTCCAAGGCGATTCCGCGATCGGCGGCGGCCTTGATCAGCGCCTCCATATCCGGGCTTAGGCCCTCGCGTCGTAAAACCAAGCGGCCCGTCGGGTGGCCGATCATCGTGACGTATGGGTTCTCGATCGCTTTGAGAAGACGGGCTGTCGCCTTCTTCGGCTCTTGACTCAGCGCGGCGTGCGGCGAGGCGACAACAACATCGAGCTCGGCCAATAATTCATCGGGATAATCCAGCCGACCGTCACTGAGGATATCGACCTCGCTACCGGCCAACACCGTGATCTTGCCTTTAAGTTTTTTTGCAACTTCGCGGACCGCTTCGATGTGTTGAACAAGTCGCTCATCGGATAAGCCGTTGGCCTGGACTTGGCCCTTGCTGTGGTCGGTGATGGCGACGGTGTGGTGACCACGTGCCGCCATAGCCAAGGCGTTCTCTTCAATTGACCACTTACCGTCACTCGCGAAAGTATGCGTGTGCAGGTCGGCCTTAATATCGGAAAGCTCGATGAGCATAGGCAGCCCGCCGAAAACCCCATCGCCCTTTTCCGCTAATGCAATCTCGCCGCGGTCTTCGCGCAACTCCGGAGGGACCCATGCGAGGCCGAGCTTTTTATAGATCGCTTCTTCGGTCTTTGTTTCGACCTGCTTGGTCTTGTCGTCCTTATCAGCCAGCGCGTATTCATTCAGCGTGAAGCCCATCGACTGAGCGCGCTCTCGGACTTTGACGTTGTGTTCTTTGCTGCCGGTGAAGTACATGAGCGCGGCACCGTAGTGTTTCGGATCAACAACGCGCAGGTCCACTTGGATGTTGCGGTGCGCATCGTCGCAGCGGACAGACGACTTTGTTTCGCCGTGTCCGAGCACTTCTTCGACCATAGGTAATTCGACAAACGTCTTCATGATACTGGGCGTAGCTTTCGCTTTTGCCGCGACAAGTAAGTCGATATCGCCGATGGTTTCTTTGCCTCGTCGAAGCGATCCCGCGTATTGAATCTTCTCAACACCTTCGAGGTCTTCTAATTCTTCAATCATCGCCAGCGCCAACGGCAGCGCGTAGCCAAGATGCGTGCGTTCTCCCGCCTTCTCCGCAAACGCGATGGACTGCTGGAGTTTTTCAAGTTTTTTCTTGCCAAAGCCTTTGAGTGTTTCGAGTGAGCCGTCATCGATCTTTGCTTTGAGTTCGTCGATTGATTCGACGCCGCCGTCATTCCAGAGTTGGGCGACACCCTTTGGGCCTAGGCCAGGGATGTCGAGCATCTGCAGCACCCCAGCCGGGACGTTGTCGATCATTTCCTGATGTTCTACGACTTGGCCGGTCTTGATGAACTCTTCGATCTTTTGCACGATGCCCTTGCCGATGCCGTCGACCTGCAAGAGGTCTTGCGGGGGGACGTCGCTGACATCTTTGACGAAGTCTTTAAGAACGCGGGCCCCTTTCTCGAAGGCGATGGTTTTGAACCGGTTGCCGCCGACGACTTGATTGACGTCGGCCATCTGTTGGAAGATCAGAGCGAGTTGGGCGTTGTTGCTGGGCATGCGTGAATCTTACACAAGACAATTTGTTTTGAACCACAAAGACACGGAGAACATAGAGATTTGATGCGTCGTAAGTAACGTGGCACAGCGGATCGGCCTCTGTGACCTCCGTGTCTCTGTGGTTCAAAAAACTCCCAACCCGCTACAATCTTTGCCATGAACATTAAACTTCTCGAAAAATTGTGCCTCACCGCAGGCGTTCCCGGGCGTGAATACCGCATCACCGAACTGATCAAAAAAGAAATCAAGGGGCTCTTCGATACTGTTACCGTCGACCCCATGGGTTCGATCATCGCGGTGAAGAAGGCGACCACAAAGAAGAAGTCACCTAAGAAGGTCATGCTCGCGGCGCACATGGACCAGATCGGCTTCCTCGTTACCTACATCGATGACAAGGGCTTCATCCACGTCAACCCCGTCGGCGGGTTCGACACGCGGAACCTCTTCGCCCGTGCAGTGACGATCTGCCCCGACCTGAAGGATCCTAAGAAAGACATCACCGGGATCATGAACCCGTCAGGCAAGCCAGTACACATTGCGACGCCTGAAGAACGCAAGAAAATCCCGGAAGTACGTGAGATGATCATCGACACCGGCATGGACAAGAAGGAAGTCGATAAGAAAATCACGCTCGGCGACATGGTCGTCATCAAGGCACCGACCTACCAACTCGGCGACTACATGGTCAGCCAAGCCATGGACAACCGTATCGCCTGCTGGGTCGCGATCGAAGCAATCAAGAAACTCAAGAGCCACGACTGCGAAGTCCACTGTGTCTTCACCGTGCAAGAAGAGGTCGGCCTACGCGGCGCAATCGCCTCAACGCACACCATTCAACCCGACATCGGCATCGGCATCGACATCACGCTCGCCTGCGACACGCCCGGCGTCCCCGCGATCGATCATGTCACCAAGCTAGGCGACGGCGCCTCCATCGTCGTCATGGACAGTTCGGTCATTGCTGACTACGACCTGGTCAACGAGTTCGAAGCCCTCGCCAAGAAGCACAAGATCAAAGCCCAGCGTGCGATCATGGCCCGCGGCGGGACCGACACCGGCGGCATCCAACGCACCTCCGGCGGCTGCCGAGCATTGACCCTCGGCGTCCCCGGCCGATACGTCCACACCGTCACCGAGATGTGCCATAAGGGCGACCTCGAAGCGTGCCGTGACCTGCTGGCGAAGTATCTGGAAAGCGTGAAGTAGCGCGAGCCGCTATAATTTGCCTCTAAACGTAAGTCAAGCCAATTACTTCACTTATGTATCCAATTCATCCCCTGCGATGTACGTGATGTCATGGCATCGCGGGCAAGATCCGGAGCAGACCGATGCGCGTTTTTCTGACCAGTGTTTTGGCCCTCATTGCGCTTGCCTCGATGGGCTGCGCGTCGTCTCAGCAGGCCAAGGCCGATAACCTCGCGGACCTGCCCAACATTGTGATCATCTACACCGATGACTTGGGCTTTGGCGATTTATCGTGCTACAACCCCGAGTCGAAGTTTCAGACGCCTCGAATCGATCAGTTCGCAGCGGAAGGTATCCGCTTTACCGACGCGCACAGACCGTCGACGATCTGCTCGCCTTCGCGGGACAGCCTGTGCTCCGGTCAACAGATTCATCGCTCGACCGGGCGCGGCGGCGGTGCCTTCGAAGGCCCCTCTGGCCCAAGCTACCTCAAGCCCGGCACGCTCACCCTCGGCGATATGCTCAAAGCACAAGGCTACCGCACCGGCATCTTCGGTAAGTGGCACGTCGGGCTCACTTGGCTCGACAAAAACGGCGAAAGGCTCCGCGGCGGTTTCAAAACCTCGCCACTCATCGACTACGAAAAAAGCACACCACTCATCGACGGGCCGAACGCACGCGGCTTCGATGAGTCCTTCATCACACCCAACTGCCCGACCACTGACCCGCTGTACCTCTACATCCACAACGGCATGGTCGTCGAAAAGGCCGACCGTAAACACGACAGAAGTACCCTGCCCAACCCCGGCGGAAAGTGGCGATGGGATAACGATGAGGGCTGGCGTCCGCCGAACTACACCTTCGTCGGCGCGGACCAACTCTTCTATGACAAAATGAAGGGCTTCATCACCGAGCATCGCGAAGATCAGCCCGACCAGCCTTTCTTCGCTGTTTTATCAACGCAGATCTGTCACGCCCCGGTGCTGCCTTCGCCCGAGTTCAATGGCGTAACGGATGCTGGTCCGCGTGGGGACTTCATGGCCGAGTTGGATGCGATCGTCGGGAAGACGATGGACCTACTCGAAGAGATGGGCATCGATGACAACACGATCGTGATGTTCAACGCGGACAACGGGCCGGAGACGCTGCACACGATCTGGATGCGCAAAGATCACGATCACGACGCCGCTGGGGGCTGGCGAGGGATGAAGCGTGACGGCTGGGAAGGCGGCCACCGCGTGCCGTTTATGGTCCGTTGGCCCTCACGCATCCCCGCCAATCAAGTCAGCGACCAGATGACCAATACGACAGACATCATGGCGACGCTCGCCTCCGTCACCGGCTACACCCTGCCCGACGAGCACGCGACCGATAGCTTCGACATACTCCCCGCAATGATCGGCACGCAGCCTGTAGACAAATCGATCCGCCCACACCTGCTCACGCAAAGCTTCCGCGGCCAGTTCCAACTCCGCGTGGGGGATTGGAAATACCTCGACCACATGGGCTCGGGCGGTAACGACTACGTCAAAGCCGAAAACATGCGGCCCTACGCCTTGCCCGAGAAAGCACCGGACGCCAAGGGCCAGTTCTACCACTTGGGCAAAGACCCTGGCGAAACCGACAACCTCTACTTCAAAGAACAGATCCGTCGCGAATCGATGCAGGCCCTACTTGAAAAACTCAAGAACACCGGCCGAAGCGCCCCAACGAATCGCAAGCCGATCGGGATCGAAAACATCCCGTTGCTTGATCGCTAAACAACTGTGGCGCGCAGACTTTCCTTGAACATACGAAAAAGATGGAACGCAAGATGGCTTACCGATTGATGTTGTGCTTGGTGCTTTGCCTGTTCGTTGGGTTACCCACGATTGCAGAGAACGACCGCCCGCCGAACATCGTGGTGATCCTCGCGGACGACCTAGGCTGGCAAGACATGTCGATGTACGAAGGCTGGGTCAAGACGCCCCGCCTCGAAGAGATGGCCCAGCAAGGGATGCGATTCACCGACTTCCACACCAACTCTTCGGTATGCAGCCCGACGCGCGTCGCCTTCCTCACCGGGCGATATCAGCAACGCCAAGGCATCGTTGATGTCATCGTCGGCTCGCGCGAACCGAATCAAGGCTTACGCCCAACAACCCCTACCATCCCGCGCGTCTTCAAAGACAACGGCTACGCCACCGCACTCTTTGGCAAGTGGCACTGCGGCCATCAAGACGAATACAACCCCGTCCACCACGGGTTCGATGAGTTCGTCGGCTTCCTCAACGGCGGCAGCGACTTCCACAACCACGGCAGCTGGCGCGTCGGCCTCGAAAAACAAGACGTGCCCGGCTACACCACCCACATCATCACCGACCGCGGCGTTGATTTCATCAAGCGCAACAAGGAAAAACCCTTTTTCCTCTACCTCTCGCACGCCGCGGTCCATAACCCGTACCAAACGATTGAAGACACACCAGAGAACCGCGTACCCGGCGAAAAGAAGCATGCCATCAACGATAAGAACCGCGCCCGTTACAAGTGGATGCTCGAAGATTTAGACCAGAGCGTCGGCCAAGTCTTGGACACGCTCAAAGAGCAAGGCCTAGCCGAGAACACGCTTGTGTTTTTCTTTTCCGACAACGGCGCAGTGGGTATGGCTCCGAAAGAATTCAGGCCGTTGCGTGGTGGAAAGTTCAGCAACTACGAGGGCGGGCACCGCGTGCCAGCGATCGCATGGTGGCCGGGCAAGGTGAAGCCGGGCGCGGTGTCCGATGCGTTCGTCCTTGGCTTTGATCTCTTCCCAACCTTCACCGATATCGCTGGCCTGATCAAGAGCAAGCCGGACAACTTCGATGGCGTCAGCCTCAAGGACCACCTCGTTAACCAAGCAGAGTTCCCCGACCGCGACATCTTCTTCGGCTACGAGCCCAAGCTCGGCACCGCGATGCGCAGCGGTAAGTGGAAGATGATCGTCAAGGGCGACGCCATCCAACTCTTCGACCTCGAAGCAGATATAAAAGAAACAACGAACGTGGCCGACCAACACCCCGAGCGCGTCAAAGTAATGCGTCAAGCGATCGAGCAATTCAAGACAACCGTGACGCCGGGCTCATAGCGGCCAATCAATTCACGGAAAAGAAACGATTTTTAATCGCTTGACGGCCGAAGCCAATGCTTCTTATCAAATGCCCTTCTGATACTGCTTGCGGTAATTGGTTGGCGTTACGCCTACTTGCTTCTTGAAGAACTGTGTGAACTGGCTTGCACTGCCGAAACTAAAGAGATCCGCGATCGTGGCCATCGTCAGCTTGCCTTCGACGAGTATGGCCTTGATCTGATCCATGCGAAAACTCACGATCGCCTCGCTTACGGTGAAACCCAGGGTATCCTCAAAGCGGCGGTCCAGCGTTCGACGTGAGACCCTCAGCTCGGCTGCGACTTCTTCGGCCGAAGTCCCTCTTCTGCCGTGGTCCGCGATGAAACGCATAGCGCGCGACACCGCTTGGTCTTCATAAAGAAACGCATCAGAAGACTCACGGACAATCACTCGGCTAGGCGAGACGGATTTGACCCTTGGTGTCACGGACCTGCCCTGCATCAGCTGGTCGAGCACGTTCGCCGCCTGTCGCCCCCATTCCCAACAATCGATATCGACCGACGAGAGGGTTGGCGTGATGCTCGTCGCGGTCAACACATCGACGTCATGCGAAACGATGCCGACCTCATTAGGAATACGGACGTCTAGTTGCTCACATATCTGTGCGAGGTAACGCGCGATCTGGCCTTGATAAACAAAAAGCCCGATGGGCTTGTCTTGCGACTTGATCCACCTAGACATCTTGATTCGGACGTACTTGATGTGCTCGGGGTCTTGAAGATCAGTGTCCTGAAACGGGATGCTGACAGGCCGCGGCAGGCCATGCGTTTGAGCGGTATGCGAAAAAATCTTCTCAAGACTATCTAACGTTTTTTCAGAGGCCTGCATATGAGGAAGGTACCCCAGCTGGCGGTAACCGCACCCGATCAAGTGGTCGCACGCGAGTTGTACAACGGTACGAAAGTCAGTGCGCACCGTCGGCAGGCCACCCGCTACATCTAACAGGTTCACCGTGGGGATCCCAGCAGAGCTGGCCTGCGCGGCCATCTTCTTGGAGAGTCGGCCCACGATCCCGTCATAAACTGACAACGCCTCATCACCTGTCACACCGTTGAGATAAGGGTCCAGCCGGCACTTCCACCCCCGCTCCTCGCCGTAGTCCATGATCCCCTGGTAGCAGTCGAGGTGCCAGGGCAGGTTCCAGTGCAGCTCGATCGCGATCGCGATACGTTTAGTGGAGAGAGAATCTCGCATATCTACTCCTATAGTGTATCACATTTAGTCGTTATTTATTAATTAGTATTTCGATTTGTCTAAAAAACTAAATCGTTTGTCTTGATTACATCTGGCGATGTCGGGATTCGCGCTTAGAGTTATCCATGTCAGGCTGGCCTTTGCGCCACACACCGAAACACGACCCCTTTCACCCATTTGGAGAATTCACCATGCTCACAACCAAACACTTTGTAGCCCTCATCGGCGCAACCGCACTAACATTCGGCTCCCAAGCCGCACCGCTTCAGATCGATTTCTCCGCGGATGCGGGAACGCAATTCGGCTGGGCAGGACTTGGCGGAACCGGCGATGGTGCCACCAAGAGCGGAACTTTTATGGGATTTACGGACCTGGCTACCGGTGATATCGCCGTGACTGATCTGACGGCGACGACGGCGAAGACGGCGTCTGGTGCTGATA